>JAENYW010000348.1 GCA_016841555.1 Tepidibacillus decaturensis | reverse complement strand
ATTGGAAACAAAATTAATCGAAGACTTAGATATAAATCATGATGAAATTATTGCTTTTGTAGATGAACACAATTACCTATGGGTAAAAACTTTAGATACAACGAAAGAGTTTTTTATTTATTTATACTATACTAAAGACGATAAAACATATTTCTTAGACCAAATTGAATTTGATAACTATTACGGTGTAATTAATTATTTAATTAAGGATAAGCTATTCATCTCCAAGGGTGAGAAATCATTCATTTATAATCTTAATGGATTAAGTGATTAGAATATTTTAGAAAACAAAAAATCTTTCATTTGATGTTATTGTAAAATATATCATTCACAATAGCAGGAGCCAACAAAATGGCTCCTTTTTTCCTTGACCCCAAAATAAGGATGTGATATATTATTAAAACCTGTTTTTTAGGTGAAAAAATCTCATAAGGAGGTAACTGAATTTGACACAGGATCACAAGGTTCAAAGTGCCTACCAGGAAGAGTCGCAGCAACTCATAAAAACCGCTGCAGAGATAGATCACCAATTTCAAAAATTAAAATCTATCCCTCGATATTATGGAAATGATTTTACGGAGCAAGCACTAGAAAATGTTCGAGAAGCGAAAAGACGAAATTTGGCTATTGCTTATAAAGAGCCTTATTTTGGACGATTAGATTTTCAAGAAAAGAATCAAAAACAAGTAACTCCACTTTACCTAGGGAAGGTTGGGGTTGAGGATGAACAAACTGGTAAATTATTAGTCATCGATTGGCGTGCGCCTGTTGCAAGTATGTTTTACTCTATCAACAGTGACGAGGAGCTTGCTTCCTATGATTCTCCTGATGGGTTGGTAGAAGGTACTATTTATTTAAAAAGAAATTTGGTTATTCGTGATCAGATGCTTCAAAGGGTTGTTGATACCTATTCAAAGGGAAGCAGTAATATATCTGTCACTGATGAATTTCTATTGTATCGTTTAAGCGAAAATAAAGACAATCGCTTAAGGGATATCGTCTCAAGTATCCAAGCGGAGCAGGATAAAATCATTCGTTCAAGCATTGATACCCCAATCATCATTCAAGGTGTCGCTGGAAGTGGGAAAACAACTGTTGCGTTGCATCGTTTAGCTTATCTTCTTTACCAATACCGTGAAAATATTCGTTCTGAAAGATTAATCATTTTTGCTCCAAACAGCATGTTTTTAGATTATATATCTAACGTTCTTCCAGAGCTTGGTGTAGGTAATATACAGCAAACAACCTTTACCGACTGGGTATTACATACTCTAGACGAAAAGCTAACATTAATAGACCGAACGGAATCCACAGAGCATTGGTTAACTGTAGCTTCAAATAGACCTAAAATGAATGATGAAAGCCCAGGGAGATTTAAAGGGTCACTTCATTTTATGAGATATCTTAAACAATGCATAGAGCTATATGAAGAAGACTTTGTTCCAGATAAGGATTTTGAAGCTTGGGAAAATACTACATTAAATCATGAATTGATTAAGCAATGGTTTTATAAAGAGTATAAGCATTATCCACTAGCCAAACGAAAAGAACGAGTATCAGCAAGAATAAAACGTTGGCTAGATATGGAATTCGATAAGAAAGTAGAAAGACATCAACAAAATGAGCTAAGAAAGCAAGCGAACCAACGATTACGGACTTATCTAAAAAAATGGCCTAACCACACACCATATACCTTTTATAAATTATTATTCAATCGAACAAAAAAAGGTCCTGATTTCTTACCTCAAGATTTACTTAACGTTATCCCTGAAAATGTCATGATAGATACAAATCATATATTCAAAAAGAAAAAAATAGATAT
This sequence comes from Tepidibacillus decaturensis, assembly GCA_016841555.1. Classification (GTDB taxonomy): domain Bacteria; phylum Bacillota; class Bacilli; order Tepidibacillales; family Tepidibacillaceae; genus JAENYW01. The sequence goes on along the minus strand of JAENYW010000348.1, from coordinate 138 downwards.
GGAAGACCTAGCTCCAATTCTCTATATTCATCAAAGGTTTTATGGTATCGACAAGAAAAATACCTTTGATCATGTTGTTATCGATGAAGCACAGGATTTTTCCCCCTTTCAAATTGCCCTTTTAAAGGAACAGACTAG
>JAENYW010000016.1 GCA_016841555.1 Tepidibacillus decaturensis | reverse complement strand
GAAAAAGCAAACCTTGCAGGATTTACAGCAAAAAAAGCAATGGCAGTTCCTTTAAAATTAGATCAAATTGGTGAAATCCAACTATTAGTGGCGATTTTATAAAACAAATTATTAATATGTTCTTTTTCTTTAACTGTGAGAGTAGCATCTCACAGTTTTTTTGTAGCTATGAAATATTTGTTTAACATAAATTTAATTTTATTGTAAAATAAGAGTATTGGGAAAATTCAAAAATATAATGAGGGGTGAAATAATGAACTATTTACTTACTCCACACGAAGAATTAAATAAAAGAATTGAAATATTACAAAGAAATTTAGTAAAGCATCATATCGATGGAGCATTATTAACAAAAAATGTAGAGATATTTTATTATTCAGGTAGTATGCAAAACGCTATTATGTTTGTTCCTGTTGAAGGGAATCCAACCCTTTTTGTTAAGAAAAGCGTAGAAAGGGCAGAGAAGGAAACACCGTTTATTGTGGAAGCAATGTCAAGTATAAAACAACTACCAAATCAATTAAAGGGTAATGGATTTCATCTTGGGAAATTAGGAATCGAGCTAGATGTTCTTCCGTATAATCAATTTCAACGTTACCAAAAGGTATTTGCAGATACAACTTTTGTAGATATTTCACCAATCACACGTTTTCAGCGAAGTATTAAATCGACTTATGAAATTGATTTAATACGTCAGTCGGCAGAAGTCGTTAATCAAGTGATTCAAAAGATCCCAGAAATAGTGAAAGTGGGAATGACGGAGCTTGAACTAACAGCTATTTTGGAAAAGTTAGTTAGAGACAAAGGACATATTGGGTACATGAGAACTAGAGCATATAACATGGAGCTGGTATTAGGAATGATTGCATCAGGTCGAACTGCAGCGACTTCGACATCCTTTGATGGTCCAGCAGGTGGAGAAGGGTTAACACCAGCTTTTCCACAGGGGTCAGGATGGAAAAAGATAGAAGTAAATGAACCAATTATCATCGATATGGCAGCAGTAATAAATGGATATATTATTGATCAAACAAGGATAGCCGTCATTGGTGAACTTGATTCGGAATTAGAACATGCATATCAGATTTCAATAAAAATTAAGGAAATAACAGAGGAGCATGCAAAGCCTGGAACACTTTGGTCTGAACACTATATTCGAGCATTGGAAATAGTTAACGAGGAAGGGCTGCAAGATTATTTTATGGGATATAAAGAGGATCAAGCCAAATTTCTTGGTCACGGGGTAGGACTTGAATTGGATGAACTGCCTGTATTAGCGAAGGGCTTAGACAACCCATTGGAGGAAGGAATGATCATAGCCATAGAACCTAAATTTACTTATCCAAACAAAGGAGTCATTGGAATTGAAAATACATATGTAGTTAGAGAAGACGGACTTGAATCTTTATCCATTTCCTCTGAGGATATTATTAAAATACCCATCAAATAATTATCTATAAAAAAATGAAGGAAATAAACGCATACCCATGCACTTTCTCTTTACGTTCCACATAAGATAACTTGAAATCACCCTTATGATTTGATGAGCCCGAGCAAGGAGGGGTGGAACTGTTGAAGGGTAATGACCAACACGCTAAGCCATTATTAACTAACCGAGAAAGAGAAGTGTTCGAATTATTGGTTCAAGATAAGACAACGAAAGAAATTGCACAACATCTATTTATTAGTGAAAAAACCGTTCGTAACCATATTAGTAATGAAATGCGTACCTTTTGCAGATAAATAATGACTAAGATGTAGAACTAGAAAAATATGTATCTTTTTCGTAAAAATGATGGACTTACCTAAAAAGGCATAATATAATGGATATAAAATATATTTTGAAAACGACGTCATTTTGACTGTCGTTTTCGTCTTTTTATGGGGTATGTCGAATATGAATGCTTTATGTCGATTAAAGTGGACAAGTATGGTTTGAACAATACTAAGTATAAAAGGGGAGGAAGAAAATGAAAGGATATATTTCAGAGGTAAATGTTTTGGATTTACAAGAAGGTATTCAAGAAATAATTGATAACACAGATTCAAATGAAGTGAAAGAATACCTGGAAGAAATATTGAAATTGCCTAAAGAAGAACAGGAAAAATGGTTTTTGAGCAGTGAACAAGCAGCAGAGATTCTAAAAGAAATGGATGAAGGAGAGCCGACAAGAGATTTTAGTAAAGAGTGTAAAAAGATTGTAGAAATTTGTAGAGATATTATTACAGTTATTAATGTATGGGACGAGCTTAAAAAAGCTTATAAAAAAGTTTTTAAAAAGGAGAAAAAATGCCAAAAGAAAGAAGTATCCACTCCCTGTCCTAAACCAGATAAACCTGAGAAACCAAATAAGCCAGATAAACCAGAAAAGTCAAAATCTGATAAACCAAATAATTAGTGATCATAATAAAGGAGCCATTTTATTGGCTCTTTTTGTGTGGATTAAACTAGCTCATCATTCTTATGAATGACTATTCCATCATGCAGGAGAATGAAACCGTTCATGACCGCCACAATTCGTATATTTTCAGCGTTTAAATGAAGTGGAGGGTAAATATCTCCTGGAATAGTTAAAATGGCTTCTAGGGGGTCAATATGGCTTCCAATACGAATAATATAGTTTCCTTCTTGCCTCACTAATAATACTTGATCCCTATATGTATCAGCAGAAGGAGAAAAGAGAAGATAGGCTCCTTTTGTTATTCCCAAGTCTGCTAAACCATCATCATTCAATTGAATAGCTAACGTAGCTGTATGATAAGATTCAAGCTCAAGCCTTGGCTGATCTTCTATTGTGACTTCATCAAAATTCATCTCAAAAAAATTCTTCGTATAACCATATCCAGTGATAGGAATTAGCTTTTTCATTAGAATCAACTCCTAACCAATATATTGATAACGATATGCATATTGTCGAGATATAAGCTGCTGATATTTCTTTTTCGCTAAACCAGAAGTAACATTAAAACGATTTGATAAATAGTAAATTGCCTCATCTGGATAATCAGGAAGCTCATTGATCATAAAGAAAGGGACTAATAGATAACCAACAAATAGCTCTGTCTGATGCTCTTGCAGCTGAATAAAATCAGATGGCATGATAAACTGATTTCCTGTATGCATGAATAAATGACCTAACTCATGAGCAATTTTCTCTCTCTGTTCTTGTTCGCTTAACTCATTATTAATAATAATTTGATACCAACCTGATAAATAAGGGTGCACAATAGTACGGCTTTTAGAGTTACAATACAAAATCTCGATATGATGAGAATTCGTAATAAATTCTATATTTATTTGCTCTGGGGTGTATATATCTAATTGATGTAGTATTTGATATGCTTTTTCTTCTAAAATAGTTTTTGGTTTAATGGGCAGTGGATTTAATTGCATATAATGCTCCTTCTGAAATAAGAATATATGTTCGTATTCATGGTGTAAAGAAAGCCCCTTCTATAGGGCATAATAACAAACTCAATATTATAGTTAATTTAAAAGGTTTTTAGATTAATTACCAACAAAAATATAATAATTAATATTAACAACCAAGCAATTGTATATATAAAGGAACGATTTTTAAGAAAACTAATATCATTATCTAGTTTTTTCTGATCAAAAATCCTATTAATATCATGTTTATCTAATATATCAATATAAGTTTTCTTAATATCATTTAATTGCCTTTTTATTCTTTTAGCATTGCTAAAAATATCCCATATAATAGAAGCTAAATAAACCAATGAAATAAGTATTATTGCATAAGTAATATACGTTATATCTTTATTAAAAATATCGGCCATTTTACCAGCGTTTATTGAATTTATTATAAGTGCAGAAGTGAAAAATGTTATAAATAAAAATAAATTATTTTTTAAAGCATTTGAAAAAGATTTAACTAAATCAGAAATCTGATTAGATAAGAGCATTAAATACTCAGTAGCCTTATTTTTAACATCAATATACTTTTCAACATTTTCTTTCAAGTATATTTGATAATTAGAATATATTGATTCCAAAACTGTACCTTCAATGTGTAATATATCACCACTTTTATTGTTTTCTATAGAGATGATATTTCTAGCTAATCCAATTTTATCAGAGATATTACCATCTTGATATATCCATTTATAAATTTCGAAATAAGTATTATTATTAGGATTGATGTCTTGAAACTTAAAAATTTTATCGACTATTTTATAGCCACTGAATTTAATGTTAATAAGATCTTTATCATCTATGCTTGAGATATTGGCTATATAGATTAAAGAAAATAAATTAGATAGCTTATTCATTAAATTGTTAAATTTTTCATTTGTACTTGGTGTTTTTAAATTAAAATCATCTGGTGTAAATTGAAAATCATAAGAATTAGCAAAATGACAATTTGCATCTCTTTGTTTAATTAAATTATCCTTCTTAAAAAAGTAATCTTTCTCTAAATCATTAAAATAGACTTTATCAGGTTTTATAAAATAAAATCTCGATGTTTCAAATTCAGTTTTAATATCTTGAACCTCAAATACAATTTGGCTGTTTATTAGGTCTTTAGAAAATATGGTTAATATATTCTTTAATTGAAATTGTGTCAGATGTTCAATTAATTCATCAAAATTATAGATGGTAATTATATTGTTATCAAATTTTTTTATAATAATAATTTTAATTAGTACTTCATCTTCTGGCTCTAGGTCCGCATAGATTTTTTTTAAAGATTCTAAAAAATTATGGATTGATTTATGTTGTGAACCAAATGTATATATTTCAGCATCACCTAGTGAATTATATATTTCGATTTTTACTGTATCTCTTGAAGGAAATTTTCTGAAAGTTTTTTCTATATCTGAAGGATTAGGAATATTATAGTCCAATACTTTAGCTTCAATATTAAACATTAAAAACTGTTCATTGATTTTTGTAACCTCATAATAGTTATTACTAAATAAACGAAGTAAAGTATTAATTAATTCCATTGGTCTAACCTCATTCCTCGTTGTAATCAAATTCCTTAAATTCTTCAGGATTATCGACTTTTATTTTTAAATACGGATTTTCATTTAAATCAGATTTTAATATAATTTTATCACGAATATCTTCTATATGGTCTTTGATTTGCAATGTTATGCCTGAACTAACTTCATAATTTCTTTTTATTCTTGCATTAATTTCTTTTGGAACTAGATTAAATACACGATCAAACTTATGTTTTTCTGGTAATTTATTTACTTCAATTTTTAATTCTTCAATGTTTATTTTATCGGATTGTTCGGGTTCATAACTTCCAAAAACATTTTGTATCATTGTATCGAAAGAAAATTGCTCTTGAGTTTTGAAATAACCTATCAAGTTATTTCTTATTATATTGTAATCAGTTGGTGATTGTTTTTTAACTTTTCTTTTTAATAATCTTTCGATTGAATTAAAGGATTCTTTTGTATTTGTAGTGTCACTATTCATTTCTACTAATTCTAAAAAGCTTTCCCACCAGTATTTAGCCATAGTAGAATTGCTATCACTTACATAAATATCTGAAATATCTAGATCCATATTATAGACAAATATACCAGTTTTCAAGATTCGCTTATCATACGGTAATCCCATTTGTTTTTTTAAATAATCTTCATCTAAAAATGCTTCATGCTCTACTTTCGCAATAAAGTAATAAAGTAAATTATCATTTTTTAGATATGACTGGATTAAGCTTCCTTTTTTTAAATTTGTAAGTTGTTGATATCTTTCCTGGGTCGTTTTTTCTATTCTAAGGAGTCTATTAGCTATTTTTCTAGTATTATTAATAAAAACTTCTTTGTCTTCTGATTTTAATATTCTTAATATCAATGTGTTTACTTCTGTTGTATCACTGCTTAAATTAAAAATTCTACTTTCATCATTTGATAAAACTTTATCAATAAGGTCTAAAACATATTCATCAATATCGCCTAGATTTACTTCTTTCTCAACAATTTGATTATTTTCGTGTAATATGTGGTGTAATGAATCATAAACTCTTTCAATGTTATCTGACATAATTTTTTCTCTCCTCATTTTAATATATTTTCTTATAAATAACAAGAACAAACGTTCTTATAAAATTCGTCAATTTTCGACATCCTCCATAAAAACACAAAACGACTTTCTTTTTGGAGTCGTTTTGCTATTCTATGATGATTGCCATATTTATTTCTGATGCTTCTTCCGTTCCTTCTTCAAAATTAGAAATTCCCTTATCAAATCTTCCCGTTCTTCTATAGATGTACTTAATATATCTACATAAAACCTGCCAAGTTAAAACTAACAGTTTTAATCTATTTTGTATAGCTTGTTTTACTATTGATTTCTGTAATCCCGACCTTTTTCTTCCTTTAATCTGTCTAACATTGTCATCATTATCTCAATATCTTTTTCATTCAACTCATCAAAACGATCTAATTGTCCCTTTATATACACTATATTTACATTTTCTTTTTGCTTTTTTTCACCAATAAAATATGTAGCAATGGATCCAGTGATCATTCCGATAAGCCCGATTCCAAACAACATTAAAATAATAGCGATTAATCTTCCTAGCCCTGTTTCAGGTGAAATATCTCCATATCCTACGGTAGTAGCAGTAACAATACTCCACCAAAAAGCATCTCCGTATGTTTTGATATTTGGCTCAAGATAATAAATAGGAATGGAAGAAATAAAAATCAAGACTATTGTAGCGGTAATAACTTTATTTAGACCATTTGTATTTATAATATCAAAAACGGGTTTAAATGATTTTGAAATAATAGATAAGGCTCTAATCACTCTTATGACTCTAGCTACTCTGGCAAGTCTAAAGATACTGTCCAGTGGTAATATAGCAATTATGTCAAAAGGATTTTTCTTGATATATTCCCATTTGCTCTTTGAATAGAAAAGTCTAACAGAAACATCAACGACGAATATTAGCCAAACTGTAGTATCTATCCATCTATAAGAAGTTTCTTCAATGAAGATAAAAGAAACTGAAATAATCGCTAAAATAGACATTAATAGCTCATAAATAAGTTGTATTTTCGGTTTATCCATAACAATCTCCAATTTTTTAAAGTGGTATATCTTAAACTAGTCTTTCGAGTACTTATCTATTACTTGAATTAATTGCTTTTTATAATTATAAATATCCTCCACTGATGATATAGGGTATCTAACTACTTTTTTATTTTCATCTGGGATTATAATATATTTTTGTGAAGTATTGAGTTGAAGTCTACATATCCATTTTCTTGTATTGTCGTCTAATAATATTCCAAAGTAGGACTCTGTATCTTTATGGCTAATACGATCACTCAAATTTAATTCCTTAAGTATAAATTTAACAATAAAAAATCCTTCTAATTCTTCTTCAGTAGTAATAATTTTAGAAATACTCTCAGGTAGTTCCTCATCGGTAGTTTCTTTTTCGTTATCTACATTTTCATTTTTTGACTGATTTTCAATAGCAGCTTTTATTCGATCGCTCATTATTTCATTAATAAATTGATTTAATGATTTTTTTACCACATCTCTAAACTTATCAACTACATTCTGTGTTTTTCTGCCTGGATATACTTCCCCTAATACATAATTAATAAAGCTATCAGTAGGACTTGTAATTTGTTGTAGCATCAATTGCTTAATTTGATATGTATATTTTAATTCTGATGCTGTATTAAAGATAGTTTCTATGTCAAAGTTATGTTTTTGAAATTTCTTTAGCTCAGGTATGAGAGTATCTTTTAAATCTAGTAAATTAAATTCTAAAAACGGTTTTTCATCCATTTTATTTTGTTCATCTAAATCTGTATAAAATCTGTAATTTAGCCCATTTGTTAATATCGCAAACTTTGCCGATGTAGTACCAAAATACCTGAATAATTGAGAATCATGTTTTTCAAGCTTTTCTCCACACCACTTTGCTTCAATTAAGATGACAGGTTTATCATCTATCATAATGGCGTAATCAACTTTTTCTCCCTTTTTTATTCCTACATCTGCGGTAAACTCTGGAACAAATTCAGATGGGTTGAAAATATCATATCCTAGTAATTGAAAGAAAGGCATAATCATTGAGGTTTTAGTTGCTTCTTCAGTAGCGATCTGGTCTTTTATTTGCTCTATTCTTTTAGCAAATTGTTTAATTTGGTCTATAAAATCCATTTTATTTCTCCTCCCTAGTTAAAATATTTATTTCTTACAATTAATTGAAATTGTAAATAGATAATATTAATTTAGTTGCTTTTTACTTTTATCTTCACATTATCATCTGGCTTTATTGAAAGCTTGTCCCTAATACTTTTTTGCATTCTTATTATTCCTGATTCGGTTCTACTGGAAACATTGACAGGCAGCGTAAGCGATGTTTTTTTAGAATGAACTGTTAATTCATTGCCTTCTTCGATATTATATTTGTCCATATCTTCCTTGCTTAAAAAGAAAATGTCATCTCTCATTTCAGATTTGAAAGCGACTTGAACATTTAACGTTACTTGTATTAATTGTTCCTGTTCTGCTGCACTTGTTTGAGTAATATACTTATTACTAACTTCTTTGGAAGCAAATAATATATTTGTTGTAAATGTCTGTACACTCTTATAATTGAACAAGATAAACAGAATAAACAAGATTAGTAGCATCTTATTTTCTATTTTTATTACAAGGGGAAAACGGAGTCTTTTTAATCTATGTTTTTCATTGTTTTTAAAGTGTTGTTCGGTTATCTCAACATGATTATTAACGATAAAATACCATTCACTTTCTTCCTCACTAGGTTTTAATGGTCCTACATCAAAACCTTTATGTTTGTAAATTTGGCGAATATCAGCAGCTTTTTTTTCGTTTCCAGTGATATATACAGCCCTCATATCTTCAATTTCATAATTAGAGTGAATCCAACTCCAGTGTTCTAATAGCTTAGCATGTTTTATTTTATTTGCTAATTGAATTAAAGAATCATAGGAAAGGTTATGTCCTGGTTGTATTTTAATATAAGTGGCAGCTTTTTTTCCGCTATCATAAACTTGATCATAAGATATGTTTTTTAATTTATTTTTATTGATTCTTCCTAAAATTAAAATGATCATTGTCTGAATATGGTCGTTATAAAGATTTGCTTCTTTACTGTCAAAATTCATCTCTATCCACTGTTTAAAAAGCTTTTTATGTCTTTCATTTTGATGATAAACATCATAAACTTTCTTAGAAAAATCTGATTGCATACCTTCGTCAGTAAAATTATAAGTGCCTGACCAAGTCTTCGTTTCAATTAGAAAAATACCATAAGAAGTAAGGACAAGGTGATCAAGTTGAATAAAATTATTTGGAGTAACCTCCAATACTATATCATTCAAGATGATAGACTTTCTTGGGAGTGTAAACCATAATGAAAGAGCTACTTGTCGTTCACCAGATTTTCCTTGCTTAATTTTATTTTTCTCCTTAGCAACTTCTTCTTCAGTTTTATTTGTTTTATCTATTTTAAAAAAACTATAAAATTTCTTTCTGATTTTACGATTTTGAATGATAATGTTAGCAAACAATATATTTTCCTCCATAAAAACGATGGTGTTTTACAAATTACGACTTATTTCGACATTTCTCTATAAAACGACTAAAACGACTTCCTTTTGAAGTCGTTTTGAATGTTCTTGATGTAATATTTAATTAATTTATTTATTATTGATTTGTTAATCTCTCAATAACAGATTCCACTTTGAAAATACGCTTATTTAGAACTAGAACTTCTGAATCTCGCTCTTCGAGTTTATTAGAAATGTTTTTTAAAATAGCGTATATGTCATTAGGCTGACTTTGTTCGATAAGCTGTATAGATTGTTTTATAACAATTAATTCATTCTTAATAGTGTTAATATCTGATTTTGTTGCCATATTAGACTTTATGTCTTTTATTTCATTCAAAAGTTGTTGCAAAAGATCTTCATTCATTTTGAACCTTCCTTCCAAAATAACATTAATCCTAATAATTATTAATTATTTTACTTAAGTCTTCCCCTTTATGGTTTTATGAAATTTATAATTATTTTATTTGAGTTCCTTTTCCTTCATTATATCTTTCCTAACCTTCAAAAACTCTTCTTTGGCTCTCTCTTTCTCTCATTTCAAGATCATTTTTATACCACCATATTTTAATTAATTTATTTTGTTGTTTTTCAAAGTAATTATTCATTTTTATTTGATCTTAAAACAATCCTCAAGTTATTTCTGATGCTTCTTCCGTTCCTTCCTCAAAATCAAGAACTCCCGAATTAATTCTTCCCGTTCTTCTTTAGATGCACTTAATATATCGTCAAAGAAAAGTTCTTCCAAAGGATCATTCATTGCTTCATAAAATTTACGCACTAATTCTGGATCTAAATCTTGAAGTAAAGGCGGTAAATTTTCTGGCATTGGTGTTGAAGGTGTGTTTGTTACTTCTTCTTCAAGATAGCCAGCTGCAGCCATTAGATTATTAATAGTTACACCATTATAAGCTTTCTCAGCTAATTTTTTTATCACATTTGCACTTGGAGGAGTATCAACAAGACACCTTAATAAACGGGAGATATAACCTGGATCAACGTTAGAATCCATTCCATATTTATTTATAGACCTATTATTACCCTTCGCGATTTCAAGAAGTTCTGCAAAGCGTTTTTTATCGTAACCCATTAATCTACATCCTCCTTTAATATTATATATAGTTTATTTTAATAATTGCCTATAGACAATAGCTGAATAAAAAAAGTGTTGTTAGTAGACAATAAAAATACTTGACTATTGTCTATAGACATGATAAGGTGTTGTCAACAAACAATGAAGGTGGTGATGTTATTGCGTCCTAATACAAAAGCATTGCAGGATTTAGCTAATGAAAAAAAATGGAGTATTCCTGAATTGGCAAATAAACTTAGTGTTGATTATTCTTATTTATACCGAGTACTTAACAAAGAGAAAAATGGTGGTAATAAGCTTTTTAGTGGTATCTATAGTTTATGTAAAGTAGAAAAATTAAATATTGAAGAGTATATTTTTTTTGATAATCCATTGTCTGTAGACAACGACACTCAATCTACTGCGTAACCGTAATAAATTGCTATTTAATTAAAATTTGGTCAGTTTTAAAAGATTAACGATTGGAGTGAAAAATATGAGCCAGAGTAACAGTGTTGTCCTACTTGAACACCCGCATACAATGTATCGAGGTGATCGTATGCCAACGAGAAATAGTAAAAAAAGAAAATCAAATCTCAAGCTTGGTAAAGAAACATATGGACAAAAGAACATCGAAGAAGCCTTTAAAGAAGCTTTCACTCCATATTTTGTTGTAGAAGATAATATGTCTGGCCCAAAGAAAAAAACATCCAATCATCAATAATTCTACAAGGGAAGCGTATTTTCCTTTAAATAGGAGGTGTTTTGCCAATGGACAAGCTCGAAATGCTGAAAGCTTTCTTAGCGAAATTAGGTAAGGAACGAACAATCCCAACCATTATCAAAAAGCATGATTATGGTGAACACAGCTACGAAGAATATGTCTATCCAGTAGAAGTATTAGAAAACATTCTATCGTTTCATGAAATGCGACTCATTCGCTTTTCTACCAAAAAAGAAAAGATTGACGCCATCAAGTTAATGTTAGATCTCTATAAATCTCTTTCAAGATTTTCAACCGTTTATAATGATGAGTTCGTGACAGATCAATGAAAGGTGAGTGAAGATGAAGGAAATATTACAAGCAAGTGCATCATTGCATTTAGATGGACAAGAGCTAGAGCTAGTGATCCAAGAGCTACAAAAAGCAATACTTAGAGAAACACGTATTGGAAACGAGTTTCGAGCAAATCAGTTTAATCGATTAATGAAAAAGTTTTTAGCAACCAAGGTACAGTTTCATCGGGATTGGGAAGTGTTTTTACTAAATAGAATGGAGGGGATGGTAGATCAATCAAATTAAATTGAATAATGAGAGGGGGAAAGAATGTGAAGTATATTTATAACCCATATGCTAAACACCATGAGTCATTGTTTTACTTCAACGGCAAAGCAAAAGACCTGTTATCGGCAATAAAAAAAGCCGCTGCTACTACGAATAGCAAAACGGCATAAGAAATCAACTAAATTTAGTATAGCACATCACTCAATAACGATACAAGAAGTGAGCAAATTTTATGGAATGAAATGTAAAAGAAGAGATAGAATTAGACCGTTTTGGTCGAATGAGATAAACAAGCATTGGTAAATTTTAAGATTCGTTCTTGCATGGATGAAACGAACGGTGGCGGAATGAGTAGACGCACATTGACCGTTATAGGGCGGAGGGCATGAATGGGGTGGGTTGGAGTCATGTATGTAAGGTTTGAATCCTTACCAGTAGCGTTTCCTCTATGGCAGAGCGAACAATATATACATTTAACATTCATAGAAAGAGGAGGGGTTGAAGGTGAAAAAGATAGCACTGAAAGAAAAAATCGATACAGCTGTTGATGATTTCTTAAACAATCTAATTGAATTAGACCTTACGGTAGGTCAGCTAGCAGAGACCATGGATTATGCAAAAGATCAAGCAAAGAAACTAAAAATCAAAAACTAATTTTTGGTAGCTGATGGTTAGTCATAATTTAATTAACTAATGTAAAATGGGCAATCTATGTATTTAGCGTTACTTAGTAATGTCTCAGAGGTTAAACAGTATTTCTTAGCATGTGTTTCATCTACTTGCTTTTGATTAAAGAAATTTGCTTTGCACAACTGCTTGATATCACCAAAGAATCCCTGATCTGAATCGTATTTTGGACAAGTCATGAACTAACCTCCTTATACTAACCATCAGCTGCTATATATGGAATTCGATAAATAATAAAAATATCCTTTGAATGATTGAGGAGTGAGTGTATGGCACGTCGCAAAGAAAAATCCCACTGATTTGAGGGATCAGTGAGATTCAAGAATTACGAATTTCCAATTACTTTTATTATATCGTAATTCTTCAAAATATCAACCTCCCTAAAACAGCCGTTTGACAATCCCTCAATTCTCTATGAATAACAGCTTAGATATTTTTAATACCCAATAAATAAAATAACGTAATGTATCGAAAGGAGAGAGTGACCATTTATGAATATCACTCGTATGGTAACCGATTTTGGTAACTCAATCAGTCAAATCATTATTGATGGATATTATTTTGAAATGCCATCATCCATTTATGAAATAACGGAAAAAGAAGCAAAAGGGCTATTTGCTGAATCAGTAGATGCAGAAAACCTAATACAACAGCTAGTGGTTAAAATTCCGATAGATGGAGCAGAAAGGTATTTCAAGGTTGGAGAAAAGGCAAAGGCAGATATCTTAGGTAACACTCATATTAATAAACTTCATGATAAAACAGAGTCATTAAATATACCTGTTATTTTCCTAACAAGCTTAGCCTTTTACCATGCCTATAAAGTAAAGGACCTGAAAAACAACAATAGCAATATTGTTATTGAGTATTTCTCCACCATGCTTCCCACATGGTTAGTGAAAAAAGCCAATCGATTCTCGGAAATGCTAGAGAAGATGGCAAAAAGATTCGAAGGAGAGTTTGAAGTAGAGCTATTAACGCCAAACTTTGAGCGTAGCTTGAAGATTCATATGAAAGATACAACATGTCGTGTAGAAGGAGAAACAGCAAGATACGCCCTTAAATACGACCTAGAGTTAAATAAACTAGAATCAGCTAATAAATTTGACCATGCCATTACCGCGATTAATGACCTTGGCGGCCAAACACAAGATTTATCCAAGCTTCGAAAAGGACTAAAGAAGCCAGCATCAGCAGATGATTTTGCAAGCTTTACCGACCAAAGCTATTTAAAAATGCTAGAGAAGCTAAGAACCACAAAGCTCATGACCCATTTTAATGATTTGCGGTCATTAGAAGCTTTTATCTATGAAAAGGTAAAAAGCAAAAAATATAACTATGTGGATCCTACAACGAGAAAGGAAACAGACTTTACCGATGTTATCGAAGAACATATTAGGGAATTTGTAAAAGTAGCCATCCAGAAGGCAATCACTACATTTACCTTCCCATCTGGTCAAACCGTATTCTTTGTCCATTTTGGTGGAGTAACGGAAGTTTTACAAGATTACATGAAAGAATACCTGGTGAAAGAATTAGGGGAAGAGATCGCAAGCGAACATCATATTTTTCCGCCAGATATGAGAAAGTTAAACATCTATGGATTAGAAATAGTAGCAAAGGATGAAATGCATAAGCGACGATCCAATGATCATGAGGTGAATGTTCATGAGGAGATCTCAATTTAACGTAAGAACCACCTATTTAAGCGAAGCAGCTTATCAGTATGTGGAACAACTCTCGAAGAATAAGATTCTATCCTATCAATTTGCATTATGGGCGGAAAGAGGACTCAGTGAGAGTGAAAAATCAACAAATGAAGAGCTAGAAAAGGTACTTAGGGAAATTGAAAATCTAAAGAACGTCCTATTGAGCAGAATAAATCTACCTGCAGCTACGACTCAAACAGTTGCAGATACGAACAAAAACATAGATTCCGAGCCATTAGAATTGATTTCATCAAGTGTTGTGAATCAATCTCTGGATGAGGATGATAAGGACTATGATTACTAGAATAGTAGGAAAGGAGTGGGACAATGGGTGCTTTAATCGTGACAGAAAAGAACGTTAATAAATTACCAATCAAAAAGTTAGTGCAACATTACAAAAAAATAGAAAGGCAATTAAGCAAGGCAGTGCATCCATATGTTCAACAAGAGCTCCTAAAGGAAAAAGAGACGATTTATCATTACTTAAAAGATAAGGATGAGGCGAATTTAATTCAAGAACAATTAGTCATACCAGGATTACTTCCAGAGAAAGAGCATTATGAAGCTATCGTTGAAAATAAATTAAGAGAATACTATATCAATCAATTGAAGGTGAAGAGATTGTTAAGGCGTTTGGAGGAAGGCTTTCAAATAGTCTTTCCTTCTAATATAAGCAACGCATACGGAAATACAACTGCTGTTTCTGGAGGATACAACGAATACCAAAGTTCATCGGAAAGAGCAGTTATTATTAATGAAGTAGATCGGAAGGAAAAGATTAAGGAAGAGATATGGGAATTAAAAGATCTTATGCTCGAAGTAGAGCTGGGACTAGAACAGCTAGATGAACTAGAGAGGGATTATGTAGAAAAGAAATACTTCGTAAAGGTTGAACCAACCAATCTACAATTAATTGCCGACATGCCAGTAGAAAAAACAAAGTTTTATGAAATAAAGCATGCAACTTTATTAAAACTAGCAGAAGCTTTTCTTTTGATTTGATAGAAAATGCCAAGATATATGACAAAAGGAGGATGAGTGTAAATGAGGAAATTCTTCTTAGAACTCCCAAAGCACGTAAAGCATATGAGTGCGGATCAGCTTAGAGCCTACTTTCCAGAAGGAACAAATAAGTCATTATTAATGCGAAGTATCATAATGAATGAAAAACAATATAGCGAAATAGATTATAAGCGTTCTTTGAGATCACTTTGGTACTCAACAGTAAAACCAACCTTAGATAAATTGGGACTACTTACAGATGATGACCAAACAGAAGAAGGATTAACAAAATGGGATGCTGTGTTGAGTAGATATGTTGCAGATCTCTTAAAAAGGGGATATATAACCTATCGTGATTTAAGCATTGTGGACAATAGTCGTCAAAGGGCAAATCCCTTAAATTACTATGACGTTGAGGACGTTACTATCTATGGGAATCAGGTTAACATTGCACCTTATAGCAATATCATCATCGCAACGGAGAAAGATACTGTCTACAACATTATCAAGGATATTGCCAAACTCTTTGGTACGAGCTGCATCAGCAGTAAAGGACAAAATAGCTTAGGTGCAATGGAAGATTTAGTTCGAGGGATGCACGGGAATTATGATGAGATTTATATCCTTACAATGACCGATTATGACCCTGCGGGCTATTACATAGCAGATGCCTTATATAAACAGGTTAAAGATATACTGACTTCGTTGGGTAATTATCATACAGAAGTTTATATTGAACGAATAGGAATTACGCCAGATCAACTTAGTGAAGAAATGGTTCAGGCAAATAAATACACACCTAAGCCTGCTAATCTTGAAAAATGGTTTGAGAAGACTGGCGGGATAGACGGAAAACCTAAAGGGCTAGAACTTGATGCTCTAACCCCTGATGAAATCAGAGACATCTTTGTAACCAATATTGAACCTTATATTGATAAAGAACTGTATACATCGTTTATTAAAAAATCCTATGTCAAACAAGTATCATTAAAAGCTCTAGCTCCATATTTAAAAAATATTTTGGATGCTATAGCGGATACTTTTGAGGATGAAATTACCATTGATGAATTCGATATTTCTGATATAGCAAAACAAGGCTATAACAGTATTCCAGTATCCCTGCTTTGCGATGATGATAAGGATGAGGATATTGAAAAATTTATTCTTAACAAACTTCATTTAGTATCCTAGGATATTTGATTCGGATCCTTTGTTGAAGAATAGATATGGCAGCAATAGAAAAGGAAAGGAGGAAGTGATTGTGATTGAGATTACTTCTACATGCTTTGTACTATTCCCAGACCCGTCAAACAGTTCGATAAAAAGCATCATTATAGCATTTAAAAGCTTTATTAGCCAGTTAAAGAAAACAGATGAGAATGCCACATTGGAAAAAGTATTCTTTGTCGGTAACAAGCTCACTCTGCTAGTTTTGAAAAATGAAAGTACTGTAAGTAGACAGTTTAATGAGAAAGTAATAGAGATAGAGTCAAATAACGAACGATATATTGTTGCAGATCTACCAAATAAGATGTTCATTAGCGGCGTAATAAAGACATTTGAAAAAATAGTTTCTCTCATTGAGAATAAGCATATTCAGAATGAAAACTATGCGTTTAAAAGGATTACTTGGTCTGATCAAACCTTAACTGTAGAATTTCAAAAACAATTAAAAAAGCCTATAAGTAATGTTGCTAAGGTAATTCCTCAAAATGAGATATTACTATTGATTGATGGTTCAAACATCCTTAGCACTGCCTATTTTGCAACAGCTTATAAAAAGAAAACAGATTTACTAACAACCAAGGAAGGAAAGGTTACCAACGCTGTATACATTATGGTCAAAAAAATATTAAGTCTTGCTAGAGAATATCGTCCGTCACATATGGCTGTAAGTTGGGATGTAAGTAGATCCACATTTAGAAGAGAAATATATCCAGCGTATAAAGCCCATCGGGATGAGTTGGATGTAGAGCTGAGAGAACAGTTTGAAACAGCGCAAAAGCTTTTAGAGAAGATGGGAATAGCTCAATTTGCAGTAAAAGGGTATGAAGCAGATGATCTTATAGGCTCCCTATCAAGAAAATGGGAAAGTGAAACAGCTGGCAACGTATATATCGTTTCATCGGACAAGGATTTATATCAGCTAATATCGAAGCAAACATCCCAAATTATCAAGGATGGCAAAGTTATAACCTATACAGCATTTAAAGAACAGTATGGAATTGAACCATCCCAATGGATTGATGTGAAAGCTTTACAAGGAGATTCTTCTGATAACATTCCTGGTGTCAAAGGAGTAGGAGAAAAATCAGCCTTACCCTTGGTCCATAAATATCAAAGCATAGAAAGCCTATATGAGCGATTAGATGAGATTCAGGACTCAGAATACAAGCGGTACTATAAAAAGCTTTTAGAAGGGCAGGAAATGGCCCGCTTGAGTAAACAATTAGCAGAGATTATTACAGATGTACCAGAGATTCAAAAGGTCAAAGTAGATGAATTAACTTTGAACATCAATAAGCAAGAAATGATAAAAGAATTTCAGCGATTAGAATTTCATTCAATTTTGAGTGAAATAAAAAGCGGGAAATATAAGGTTTCTTAGCTTTAGAGCGATTGATCGTATTTTAGAAGCGACAAATGTATTAAAAAATTGGAAAGGAGCTCAATATGAAAAGAATATTTTTATTAGAAGAAGATGATAAATCATTAAATAAAGGTGTTGAAATAGCTACCACTGATAAGGACTTAGATATTTACGATAACTTGCATATAGGTGGGAGGTACTACAATGTTATATTAAAAAACGAAGAAGGAAATATAGTTGGAGTTACTAATTATAGTAAGCAAAATTGGGAAGAAATGAATGAACCTAAATTTTATTGCCCGCATTGTGGATATACATATCATGAAGCAGATAAATGGGGAGAAAGTGGAGAGGTTGAATGTAGCTATTGTGGGGCAGGGTTAAAATTCACGAAAGAAGTAGAAGTTAGTTACAACGTAGAACTAATTAAAACCCCCAAATTAATAAAAATTAAGTAAAGGGAGAAAGAATGGTTAATTCTCCATCCTGATGAGTCTAAGTAGCTCTTAGACGAAACGCTCATCAAGCTATAACATCTTAGAGCGTCGATGGAAGCTAACACAACAAGAAAGGAGGAAAAACCGTGATCCATAAAGACTTATGTCATGCGAAAAATACAACCTATTGGACCAAAAACCAAATAAGATTTCACTTTCTTCTTTCATCCAGCTATGATTGGAACGGAGAAATCCATTTAACCATAGAAGAAATTTCTCAGAAATTAAATGTTCATGTAGATACAGCAAAACTACTAATTAAGAAAAGTCTTTATGAAGGAGTCTTACGTAAAGAAGGAGATAGATTGTTTTTTACAAAGGTAGTCCGAGAAGGAGAGACCTATGTAAAACACCTTCCTTTTCTTGATTCAGATGAATTCTATCAAGAAAATATCAATGTGATACGCTTTGTCCTCCATATGCTATGGACAGGGGTTTATTCCCATGGATATATATTTAATATGAAGTTGGACAAGCTGTTTCATAAAAAGAATAGACAAAATAAAATCGTTCAAGAAGGACTATTTAATATCTATCATGCGAAGACAATCAGGGAAGTACTTGAAAAAGCAAAAAAGTACCTAGTCTTTTTCTCTGTGCCAGATAATCCAGATATCGTTCGCGTGGTGAACGTAAAACCTGAATATAACGTAGAAAAACCAACAACCAATATAGGTGAACACCTACATATAGCAAAAGAGTTCAAGAAGGTAGATATGCCTGATATTTCTTTTGAAGTACTCGAAGAAATCGTTAAGGTAAAAAGTACATATAAAAAATCTCTAGGTGTGGAAGCAGCCAATGAAATTGGTATAGAAGCATTAAGGAGAGCGCTAGGAAAGGATAATAGTCAATTTCTATCCCTAGTTATACAAGGTGAGAGCAAAGAAATTGGCCAGTACTATCGGGCAATTTGTGAAGAAGTAGAACTAGAATATGCAGCTCAACTGGAGAGAAGAAAAATCAATCTTGAAAATGCACTTAATCCAGTGCAACGTGTTCCTGATGTAGTAGGAATTGCATTACGTACATTTAATAAGGTCATCCAAGGAACCTTACAAAAGGTAAAAGAAGAGATTCGAAAAATGGATGCTTACCTAAGCACCATGATCATCAAGAAATACGATCAAAAAGAAAGAGTAAAGGAATATATAGCTGCTATAACTATAAACCCATTATCTAAACACCTAGAGCAGTTCCAATCCATTGTTCAATCACTAAATAGAAGGAAAGAAGATACAAAAGGGCAACAGCTATTAGGAGAGTTCGACTTCTACAACTGGCTGGAAATGGAAAGTTAAATATAGGATACTAAGCAGTGGCTAAAGGACCAATAAGCGACTGCTATTTGCGTTGGTGGTGTTAAATGAAAGTGGGTATAAGAGAACATATTCTAAGCTTTTAAAAAGAATCAGATGGTTTTATAAAAGAGAAGAAGGCAATATGAAATAACATTTAATAGTAATTAACCCTATATAAGTATACAAGGGTTATTTTTTTACCCTGTTTTCTGTGAATTATTTGAACCGTAACTGTAGATGAGTGAAATAAGGCTTGAGAACAGCTTATTTGATGAAGTGAATAACTCTTTTTATAATGTAATTACATTTAATGGTATTTTTATAACCTCCGTTGGCTGTAAGGAATGGAGCCTTCAAAACCGTTTGTTAAATTAAGATCTTAAGAATTAAAATAAAGAAATGAAATGTATTATTAGTATTTAGAGTCTAATGATATAATAAAATTTTTTTAAAGGGAAAGATTTGATTTAGTTGAATTTTTTTATAGATTAAGAATTTGGGTCACTATAAATTATACCTACTGCTCCCACTTACGGTTAGCACCTGCTGAAGCAAAAAATTGTATATTTTTTATTCTTTCAAGATATATTTCAATTGAATCTACAGCACCACCTCCAGGCCATGCCGATGATATATCTATATCTGATCTAGCTGATGCAGTTGAAATGTTACCTAAATTCTAATTTTTAATATTCGTAGTTTTTCTTTAGAAGAAAATTTATGAAAAAATTAACATGTTTTGTCGAATGACAGGAATATTTTTTCCCTTTATAGAATAATGACTTTAATTTGAAATGTTAGGGGGAATAATTTTTTTGAACACAGCAACAGATATATATAAAAATAGTAAATTGAGATAACCACAGATTAAGACCTATATTAAAATAATAGAATACTTTATTAATCCTAATGGAGAATAGTGGTAAGTAGAAACAGTGCGATAACCGAGCCGATACGGACTTGAGCGCCTAAGGAAAGTATTTTAAAGTCTTGAACTTCATCTGTAAGCTCAAGGTCGTCGATACAAAACGTTAGGTGAATTTGCAAAGGAGAAAAAACATATGAATGACAAAGAATTGGTAAAGTATGCAAAGATGCAACCACTAGTTAAAAGTGCGGGTGATAGATATTTTGTTAAAGCAGATGAAATAGAAGAAGCATGGAAATTATGTAAGGCTGATTTTTCACAAAAAAATCGAGATAAGCTTTGGTCTCTTTGCCAAGAGGGTATATTTCTTTTTTCAAAATGGGTGTCGTTGGAGAAAGAATTAGAAAGCCATTTTGTAATGCCTCGTACTGTTAATTGTTATAAGTATGGCGTGATGTTGTTAGAGAAAGAAGAACGATGGAATGAAGGTATTACTTTCTGTGAGGCAGCTCTGAAAATACTAAAAGGTAATGAATGGTATATTAAAAAAATGGAGAAATTTTCAAAAAAAAGGATCGGATGAGATGTCTGAAAAATATGCAGAGATAGATGGTCTTACCATAGAAGAATTGGTGATTAGACATGATGAGAAATGTGATGGATTTCCATCAACGCCGGAGTATTATCAAGAAGTGATCTTTAGAAAAATTATACAAAAAAGTATCGCTGAAAGCGAAATGCAAACTAAGGAAATGAACAAAATAACCTTGCAAATTAAGAATATGACATTTTGGATCATGCTGTTAACTATTCTAAATGTTATCTTTGTTGGTATTCAAATTACTAAGTTATTTGAATAAATTTGATATTGTGCTATCGTACTGCGCCTAACAACGGCTTCGCACAAGAGCTCGTGGACATTTGCATGTAACTTCTGATTTTTTACATTGAAATTTAAATCGCGAAGTTTTTACGAACAAATTCTATGGTATGCTTTTATCATAGATAAATATAAAATTTCAACCGATCCGTAAGGGTCGTTTTTTATAACCTGAAGGAAGTGATTATCTTCAAGGTAGAAATTGTTTAAAGTAAATCGTTTTTGTCTATAAAAATACTAATTTTAAAAA
>JAENYW010000015.1 GCA_016841555.1 Tepidibacillus decaturensis | reverse complement strand
AAGATTTGTATCGACGACTGCATTTGTCTTATCCTCATTAATCTGCAGCCTGGTGTTAAAAGTTTCATCTATCAAAACATCATTTGGTCCCGCCAATACAGGTATTGGTAATAACAAAAATCCTAAAATCAAAAACAACAACCTCTTCATGAAGCTGTTCCTCCTACATGTTGAATATCTTCGATTTGCCACTTTTTGTTCTCATAATGCCTTAAATAAAGCCAATATTCACTTGAAACCTGCTTACCATACGCCACCACATTCAAATTTACGCTGACCAACACTTCCGTATGCTCTCTATTGGATGCTAATGGCTTTATCTTATTTACTTGGATATCTTCTATTCCGTTGTTTCCAAAATGGAAGGAACGCTTATCAATACCAAAATAAGACCGGTCATCACTTTTTAGCGAGTTTATTACTTGTCGTATAGATTGGCTGAATGACTCCCCAACCAACCAATATTCATTATTAGATAAACGATCATAATACGGAATAGGGACTCTTTCTATAGAAATAACCTGTCCATCTTGCAGCAATACTACTAATCTTAACCAATCATATACATCTTCCTTTTCCATAATGACATCCGCATAAGCTTGATATATTTCTAATTCATCATTAATCTCTTTCACATCTTCTATCATAATATGAACCATTCGATACCCATTTCCATTCATCGAATGAATCTTCTTACGAATTATTTCTTTTTGTAGTAAATATTCTTTTTCTGCTTCTACTTTGTCATGGTTAGTAGATTCTTGCTTCTCTATCGCTTCTTCAAGATTTAACACGTTATTATCTGGTTTCGCTAGCGAATATCCAGCAAAACCAGATAGTACAATCATCACTAAAACAAGGAGACTATTTATTATTCGTTTCACTCCATCACCTCAAAACATCGCATTTATTCTACTTTAAGAAAGAAAAAGCGATCATTACAACTATATTCGTAGCAACAAATACAGCAGCACCCACAATCATTTCCTTCGTACCAAAACCTTTATTCTTTGATTGATTCTTATTTCTTATCATTTTAAACTCCTCCTTCTTATTTTCTATCATCCACTTCGCGTATTTTTGAATAGTTCCCATAGGAAACAATGATTCCATTGGATTGAAAGTGAATGGAAGTCCCATCTACCACCTTTGTAACAGGTGCATTATTAACAATCTCTATATCTAATAGATTTACTTTGCTTTGCTCCAGCACATTCTCTTTAAACTTCTGTATTGCTTCATATTCTGCTTCTGATTCATTCAACACAATTATTCCAGCCTCGGCTGTTACATCTTCATCCCATTGAGTAGCTCCAGCATCTGCAGCTATTTCTAATGCCAATAGAATTTCTCGATTATCATTGACGTCTATTAAACCTGCACTGAATACCGAGTTAGATAGAACCAAAAAGCTAATAATGAATACACTTAATAGCACATTTCCCATGACTACCTCCCCATCGCAATAACTTCATAGCTTCTCGCTCGAAGATCGATGTTAGGTATTCCTAAAAAATCTAATCCACGCTGAACAAAATTTGTATTTACCTCATAAGTAATATAAACCGTTTCACCCCAATAAACTGGACTTGTTGTTGTTCCTGTAAAGTCTAGATTAGAACGATTAATATTTAGCCTTTGTAACAAATTACTTAATTCTGTTTCCACGGTTGGAGTAAAACCATTGTGAATGGATACTTTCTTTATTAAAAAAGTATCCATTTGATCTAGCTTAGAATCAAAGATTAGCACCTGAAAAATGTTCATAAACACTAACAGAACAATCATGATAGCAAACATGCCGATTGAAGAGCCAGTAATGTTTCCCACTGCTTCCCCTCCTTAAATTGAAGTGTTTTGAAGTGCTTGTACAATTCGATCGACAACATCATTTACAGCAGTAAATAACAGTCCATCAGAAGCAAATATACTACTTGCTAATCCCGTTATAGCACCAGCAATTAGTGCAGTTACGATTATTTGTCCCATACTAATCGTGACACCTCCTTTCTAGAGTTGATTAAATTGACTTGCAATATCACTTACAATTGGAATGACCATTAGATAAATCAATGCAAAAATATAGGCGAAGCTGCTCATTTCCAAAAACTCCATTTCTTTTTCATCATTCATCTGTTCCTTTGCCGTTATTTCATCCTCCATCATCTCCTTCATATGATCAAATGCTTCTAATATTTCTCGATGATTGCTAGCACCAGCTGTATTCATCTCTCTTATCAAAGATAAGAGAATATTTAATTCATCTGTTTCATATTTTTCTGCTATTTTCTCCAATACAGGATCAATGCTCCCACCCCAGTTCAATAAAACTTCTTGCAGGTCTCTTTTTAATATCTCAGAAATTTCAGATGCGAGTTCAATGGCTTCCTTAGGTCTAGCTCCTGCCATGATTTGTGTACGCAGCACCATATATATGTTTCTTACTTCAAATAAAAAAGAAGCCTCAATATTTGGCTTCAATAGATAAATAAGTATAAATGGCAGTGTAACACCACCCAATATTCCTAAGGGTAATGAAATGGTTGGTAAATGTAAAAAGGCTCCTACAAAAAATAAAAGAATAGACAGCATAGTTAATGTAAAACTAAATAAAAAAAGATGACTCGTATTAAATCTAGGCCACCTTTTTCGGAGTATGGTATCAAATTGTTCAATTGTTCCAGGAAATAATATTACGAATTTTGTCCAAATATTTTTATGTAACCACTTAAAATTCACAAATGGAATTGCTAATAAAAGTCCGATGATGATTAAATCATTTAAGTGAATCAATGTTCTATCACCCCCTAAAATCTTCTTCTTACAACAGACATGAAGTATATGAAAAGCGGAAGTAGCAGCGCTAAAACACCTATTATCATCGCACTAGCACCAGATTCTCTAAAATAAGTTAAAGGGTTTTTCATTAGTGTAAAACTCATTCCAAAAATAACAATGGAAGTACCTAACAAAGATAATAAAAAAAAGTTTTTTTTCTTTAACGTAGTATCTACCTTTGCTATTCTATTATTTGTTTTTACCACATGACGCATTAACTCCTTCAGAGAATTCCTGAATGCCTTTGCATCATTCCGTTGTTCCTGTGTGGCCAAAATACCTGATAATACTTTAAAAATATTACTATTTGTCTGTTCAGCAAATTCTTTCATTGCGATACTCGGTTTCATAGCAGCATGTATTTTTTGCAACATCTGCCCGTATTCTTTTCTAATGAGAAATGGACATGCTTCTTCCGCTTGTTCTAATGCATCCGCTATAGAAAAGGAATGACTTTCATAGGACCAATCTAGACTTGTTAAAAAAGGAACAACTTCTTTTAAAATGAGCTTCTGCTTTTTCCTTTCTAGTAATAAAAGATAGATATATGGTAAGGCAGCAAAAACTACAGACAATAAAAGTCCCAGCTGCATGTTTCTAAAAAAAATACCTAACATGCTACCTGGTATCATTAATAGTAAAGAAAACAGAGTCAACTTATACAAGCTGCTCTCGGTATATTCTGCTTTGTTCATCACCCATTTAACATATGGCTGCTGAATGATTTGTGCATCTTCTTCATGCAATCCAACCAACCGTTGCAGCTTCATTCTTTCCTTTTTTCGCAATAAAAAAAGCCCTAGCATTAAAATAAGGACTAATACAAAAATAATATATCTCATAATAGGTATCGTACCTCCTCATATAAATCAGGGGCAAGATATGCTAGATTAGATAATTTTTGAACCAATTCCTCATTCTCAATGTTATAGGCATCATATTTTCCTTCCTTCATGTTAAATTGAAAAATAGGTTTCACTTTATCATTCACATGCTCATATATCCCAATTATTTTTCTTTGCTTACCATTATTAGAATACGTAATATCGTAATGGCAGCTGGCTAAAACATCCTGAGATATTGTCCTTTTTGTCGATTCTCGATCTGATTTAAACTTTTGCAGATATAGATCTGTTAAGGCATCTACGAATTTATTCGGATAACTATGAAAAGTGAAAGGGCCCATAATATGTCCACGTCTGCTTGTCATAAGAATATTATCCACTTCCTCAGGCATCAAAACTTCTGGTTGAATTATAAATTCTCCCTTTGCCTGCATAAAATTCGCGAAAATATGATGTAAGGTTTCTTTCTCTCCAGACCACTTTTGGAGTGAAGTCACATCAACTCTTTCACTACCAACAATCTCTAAGTATTCCCTCAAATGAAGCTCCGCTCCGTTCTCACTGATCAGAAACCTAGGATGTAATCGTTCATGCACTTCCTTTAAGATGACTCGTAATAAGGCAGTTTTTCCAACCCCACCAGGACCCAATATACCATACGTTACACCTATAAGTGCCATGGCTACTAGAAGGGAGAATACCTTTCGATCCAATACCTCGTCTTTAAGATATTTTATTCCTGTGATGGATTTCATATCTTCTTCCGTATGCTTTCGAATATTCACACTAACATAATCGGATACTGGAGGCAGCGCCCAACGAAGTCTTACCCTTCCTGGAAGGATAGTGCTATTTATCCGATTATCGTGAGCTGCTTTCCCATCACGGCTGCTTTCTGTGAGACGTTGCAGCATTTTCAGTGCATGATTTTCATCACGGAAGGCAAGAGGTAATGGCTGCCGTTCCAAGCCAATAATCCCCCAAATATCATGATAGGCATTAAAATAGATTTCATTATAGCAATCATCATCCATATACGGTTGCAAAATAGAATAACCATACATCTCAGCATATAAAGCTTCTGCAGCATTTCTAATTGTAGTAAATCCATCTATATCTATTCCTTGATCTACAAGAATATGATAAATTTCATCTGTCAATTCCTTACGGGCTCTAGTATCAAATAGCGAAGCTTTTTTTAATTCGTATAAACTTTTAATTTCAGCTTGCTTATCACCTATTGCTTTTTGAATAAGCACTTCTGCTTGTTCCAACGGATATTTTTTTCGTAAGAACGCTTTTTTACTATTCGCTAAGCGTTTGAATTCGATGATCGCTGGAAAGGCCATATCCACTTGACTCTCCTTCCCTCATCTATTTCTATATCTTCTTCTATTAGATGTAATTCTTTCAAAATTCCATACATATTCCGCATGTACTTTTCCTTATGCTTCCCTTTTAGCTCTATATCCTGATGTAGTTCAGGCATGTAATTTAATTCCTTTATGATTGGCGTTTGTGTCAAATGCTTTAACTCTTCATTTTTGGCATTTCTATTATTGACACCAATCATTTTTAGCTTATTCATTACATCAGGATAATGTTTAAATAACGTGGAATGATATAAATTATAGATTTTTAATCCATTCAGATCGTAATTAGAAAATACTAATACTTCATCACTAGCAAGCAATCCAGAAACCGTACCAGGATTATCAAAGTGGGAACTGACATCGACAACAACGATATCAAAAATATGTTTTAGTGCTGCTATCATTGCCATTAATACCTCTGCATGAAAGCTATCTGCTGAAAAAGGGCGACGAGTACCTGGAAGCAAGAATAAATTATCTTGAACTTTACTCACAACAAGATTGTTCTCTAGCATAGAACTTGTAATCTCTGTATTGATCTGTTTATAGACATTATCTATGTGCATCATTTTACTAGCGTTGGATAAGAAATAACTATCTAAGGACGGTTCAGCTAAGTTAAAATCAACCATACATATTTTCTGATTAGCGTTGTGCTGGGCTAAACGTAAAGATAATTGATATAAGGACATCGTTGTACCTGAGCCTTCACGTCCAGCTCCTATCCCAGTGATAACCTTTCCATTGATGTTTTCTTCAATAGCTATTTTAACTGGTTCTGAAAAGCTTTTATGAAACCATTCTTCTATTGTGTGCAATTATTATGTCCCCTTTCTCTAAGGCATCGTAGTAAAATATAAAGTTCCTTTATTTTTATTACTTAAAATTGCATCCATCTGCGATTCTGTCACATAAAGCGTAATCGCTTTAGGAACTTTATTCATTTTCGAATCATTCATGTTAATCGGGATATTTTGATTATTATATATTTCTTTTACCGGTACATTTTCCGCTAGTACCTTTTTCCCATACCCAGGATAATTCCTTTCATCGTATATGATAATAACGTTTACCACTTTTGCATCTTCTGGAATCGTAATATCTCCAACTAGTTTGATTTCATGAAGCTTTTGCAGTTGTTCTGTTAAATCACTGACTAACACTGGACGATAGCTTCTAATCCCAAATTGGACCCTCAAACCAACCAAAGCTTCTATATTTTTGTTTATCAACTGTTCTTTTTCACTAGCTAAAACAGTTCCATTCCTTTGTTCTACATCTCCTTCTTTTACTATCGTACCTGGTGGAAGATCCTTTACAGCGAATACTGCCGTTACATCTTCTTCAGCACTTACATTAGATACAATATAAATAATCGCTAATATAAAAATAGCGGCAATGTATCCAATGATATACCACTTTTTTCGCAAAATAGCTCCTCCTCTCTTTTTTTGTTTCTAGCCAAAGTACTCAATAAATACTATCCTCCGATTTTTTTCATCATCCTTTTAAACCAATTTTCTTCACCTTGTAATTCTTGAACATCGGGAAGAATATAGGCAGCCAGTTCTATTATTTCATTTGTGTAACTATTTTTAGGATTTGCCACCACAAAGGGTTCTCGCTCATTGCGTTTTTGCCTTACCATTTTATTTGCATGAATTACATAGTTCACAGGTGCATCCACCATCGACAGTGCTTCTTTCTCTGTCATTCCCAATCCTTTTTCAGACTTATTTAGGATATGAATTAGTTTATCAGTTTCAATTCCCCGCCTTCGAAGAATTTCAGGCATGTAATGATTCTCTTGTAAAGTCTCCATATTCATATCTGACACTAATAGAATATGGTCTGCCTCTTGGAATAAAGAAAAAGCAACTTGATCTAATATCGTCCCACTGTCAATAACGAGTAAATTAAATTCTCCCTTCATCATATCGATCATATCCTTTACTTCATTCGGTGAGAATTTTACTGGGTCCTGACTCTCATTTAGTAGAGTTTGTGTAGGTAAAATATACATTCCCGTTAAAGGGTCTTCCAACATGAAACTAGTAGCATCTTGAACAGCGTCTTCCATCGCCCAATCTTTCACTGTAATTGAAGGAGTAAGGGCAAAATGAGATAACATTGTCCCTGTTTGTCTTGTTAGTTCAATTAGCCCTACTTGAAGGCTAGTATTGGTCTGAACGGCAGCGGCAAGATTGACTGTGGTTGTCGTTTTTCCAACTCCACCTTTCCAACTACAAACAACAATAACAGGACATTGATGCTCTTTGTCTTTCTTCTTCCAAATCTCCTTCTTTTGTTTTTTTACTTCATCTTTTTTTTGAATCCGAAGAACTTTTTTTGGTATGCTCTGCTCCACTTTGTTCTCAATTGATTCTCCTGAATCTTTTATTTGAGTATCTTCGTTATTGGTTATAAGGGTTGACTCTTTATCATGCTCATCTTTAATGACTGCGGGAATATGTTTTGCTTCTATATCCCCTATAATAGCGCCTATTTTTTCAAGGTTTGACATAGGAATTAAAGTCGCATTTGCCTTTACGGAATCTTTCCATAGATCCATCGACGCTTCTTTTGCAATGATAAAGATAGATATTTGATGATCTAACTTCCTAGTTAAAGAAGCCAGTTTCGTTCCTGCCATGTCTGGAAGAATAGAATTTATTAAGATTGCAATAAACTCATATTTTCTTAAACTTTCTATCGCCTCCTCCGCATCACCAGCAACAGTTGAAACCACGTTTTCATTGTTTAATAAAGCTTTCACCCAAGGACTTTCCTTACGGTGTGCGTCTACTAGAAGAAAATTCATTTTATCCCTCACTTTCTGTACCAGGTATCACTAAGTAATTCATCGGATCCACAGGAACATTATCGATTCTTATTTCTATATGCAAATGAGATCCTGTAGAAACCCCTTCACTCCCCATTTCAGCAATCTGTTCACCAGCTGACACTTCTTGTCCTTCTGTAACATATAAGGTTTGAGAATGACCGTAATAGCTCTGCATCCCATCTTCATGATCAATGATTATTAAAGTTCCATAACCGTTTGCTGATCCTGCATAACTTACCACTCCATCTTGAATCGCAAATATAGGTGTCCCTAATGGTGCACCAATATCTACACCATTGTGAAATGATTCTACCCCTGTAACTGGATGAATCCGATAACCAAAAGGTGAAGTAATATTTTCAAGACCATACTCTTCTGGAACTGGCCAACCTGCAACTCCTACAGAGCCATAACTTGTCCCATAGAGCCACCAGAGTATTTTAATTTCCTCAATCTCACGATTTTCTAGCCCTAGTTCACTTAACGTTGGAAAGATTTCTTCCTCTGTAGCATAGCCTTTATCGCCTAAAAAATGAGCCAACGTATAGATAACATCATCCACTCGATCGCGATTAGGAAGATACGCAGGAATGGCTGCATTCATTTCATCAATCTCTTCTTGTAAATCCTCCGCCTGTTCTTCCAATGCTTCTAATTCACTCTCTAATTCATTCACGTCTTGCTCTTCAGCTGCTTGTTGAATTTCATCACGAATTTCATATATTCTCTGATAGATCTCTTCTAACTCTTTTTCCTTCTTCTCAATTTCATGTTCATAATCTATCTCCCGTTTAGAAACTTTGTATTTTTCCCATACCCAATTGGGTAAATCCATGGCATCATTTCTAAAAAAACCGCTTGTTGTCTCGAAATCTGTTTTTACTGAATGGGTGGCCATTAACAGCGACCAAGGAACATAAAATTCTTTATTTGCATTTAGATATAGGTTAAAAAACTCTTCTGAATGTTCTTTGTTCAAAGCGGTCAATTCAGCATTTACATCCGTTTGTTTTGCTTCTTTTTCACCATTTATTAATGAAGCAGCTTGAGAGATTAATGATACAAGAAGGAAGTTGATGATAAAAATAAAAAAAATACCTATAATCAAAACGATTACAAGCAGTTTTAATATCCACGGCCTTTTTTTAATTTGCTTAAATATTTCATGAATCATTTTAAGTTCCATTGTTATTCACCAACTAAAATAGAATAATCAATGGGTATTGGGGTATTACTCGCTTCCGCTAATAAATATTCCTTTCGTTCATAGGGAATTATGATATCTATTTTACAATTCAGCTCCTGCTCTACTACTTCTTTTGGCATAATGTCAGGAACTGCTTGGTTTAATATAACCTTTGCATTCACATGAATTTTCTTTTTTGCTCTTTCAATCGACTCTTGGCTTGGATCTAACACGATAACATCTTGAATTTCTTGATGATTCTCAATATCTAGTATGTCGTCTAAAAGGATATAATCATAGGTATCTTTCCAATCTTCCCATAAGTATTCTATCGGTTGTGATAGGATATCCATGTTTTCAGCTACATGTACAACTTCATTTTCATGTAAGCCTAAAGCAAACCAATAGCTTACTCCACCTTTCCTATCTATAATTAATACCTTTTTACCATTTCGAGCTAATGAAGTAGCCAATTGAATTGTTAATGTAGTAGCTCCAGTACCACCTTTCGCAGCCATTATATTGAATACTTGAATAGGAACCTCTGCATTATCAGGCATTTCTCCATTCCATTCAGCTAATACTTCCATTATCTTATCTTCAATTTGAGTAATAGAGACAGGCTTCCCGTTTTTATTTGCAATAACCTTTGTTCCATATTTTTTGGATTGATTTATTAATGCCTTGCCTGCTTCATCTTCATTCCCAACAATAAAGATCGATTGCATAGTTGAGAAGCGCTCTTTAAGCATTTCCAGCATAGATATTGGATCGTCTATCCCTCCACGAGCGTTTTTTCGTAACAAAATAACTAAGTCTACTTTTTCCTGTATGTCTTCTAATTTATTGTTATAATTAATTATTTTACAGCTAGGACTGATGGCCCTTAGTTTATCTTCTAAAACCTTTTCCTGTTGCTTTGCGCCAATGGCAAGCAGGATTGTTTTAGATTCTTCTTCCGTTTCAAAAAAAATAGTATCTTCCATAAGTAGCCCCTTTCTTCATAAAAAAAACTCAGCCGCATGACTGAGTCTCGAAAATTATTTAATACTTAGTTCTCCATAATAATATCTTAGCATGAAAATTTATGAAAAGAGTTCGTAAAGAGTTCGCGAATTGAAATTTTCATTATTCTCTTATCCAATTTATGTTATAATGCTTTCAGTACAATAGAATCGGCTCTCAAGGGTGGTCGGCTCATCCCTTTATGTCATAAACAGAAGGGGGTGATGCCAATGGACGTATATCAAACTTTAACTCTCATGATTATGTTTGCAACTTTAGTTGTGTTGATAATGTCCAATAAAAAGATGTAGACCTCCCTTGAGCTTTGCGAGCTAGGAGGTCTACCTTTTTAGTCTTGAATCGATCGCCTTTGAGGCAATCTATTGTATCGTCCGTAGGTGTTCAAGCACCTGCGGTCTTTTTAATGTATTCTGCTTCTACATTCATTATACACAAAATAACTAAATAATAAAATGAATTTTCCGCTATTTCTTCTCCTTCACATAATCCGTATTGGAGAATAGGCGAATTTTACCTCGATTACCTTCGCTAAATCCAAAAACAGTGGTTGGCTCTTTCTCCCCTGATTCAGTTGTTTCTAAATCAATTATAAGTGGAATATCTATTTCCTTTTCTCCTTCTACCGTTCGAACGAAAACTATATAACTATTTTCTCGTTCATAGGTTCCAGCTACATAGATTTTATCTAGCTTTCTATCTGGTTCGAAAGGAGGCAAATACTGTTTATCAATGCCCATTCTCCTCATAAAATCTTCTATATCTACCACATCCTGATCAAAATAAGGATGCAATCTAGCAAAATATTCTTCTTCTGTTTCGTTACTTCCTGTATTCATGAAATCAATCATGAAACGAACCACTAACTGCTGCTCTTCCCGCAGCTCCTCTATTTTTACCTTTTTATCCTTTAGATAAATAGGAACTCCTGACTTATTAGCCTGTTCCTCCTGTTGAACCTCTTCATCCTCTGCTATCTCTTCATTAGTAGTCGTTGTATCGCTGCTATTATCCTCCTGCCAGTTAGACTGCTCTATATAGGTTCCTTTCTTCTCCTCTGGTTGGAAGAAAAGAAAATATACTCCCGCTAGAAGAGCAATCAATACAGTCACATATAATATTATCTTTAGCTTCATGTCTTTACACCTCGTTTTTCTTTGTCATGCTATTATATATCATGAATAGAAGTATTTACTAGAGTTTAACCCAAATCATCCATATCTTTATCCTTAAGTTCTGGCATTTTTTCGTCTCTTCTTCGCTCCCTATACTCCTCATAGTCCCTTTGGTTTTGTTGAGTATCCACTCTTTCCTTTAATTGACTCACATCCTCCATAATCTGATCCGTTTTTTCTTCAATGGTGGAAGGCTTTTCAGATGGACTTAACCCCTGCTCTGTCATTTTTGCAAGGACTGGACGGTTCTCTTGATGCTCTTGATCATAATTCCGCCAATCATTGATTGGAATCTTCCGTTCTATTACATCTTCAGCAGACTCGTTGGTTTTCTGTGCTGTTGTAGTTGCTCTTGGATCTCCTGGTCTTGTTGAAGCAGTATTATTGGTTTGATAGCTTGTACCATAGTTTTTTCTCTCCGTTACATCTTCAGCAGATTCTGGCTCTGCTTTTCTCCTTACTCCGTTCATTCCTCCATTATAATCGACATTCTTCCCAAAGGTAGTTAAACGGAATACAGCTGGAGCCATACTAGAAACAATCTTTTTCGACAAGACAATACCAATGGATAGAACAATGCTATTTAAGATGAATACAGCAAGATATATCGTCGTTATTTTAGAGACGATAAATAAAGCTAAAATAACAATTCCCATGTAGAAGTAGGAAGCAATAATAAAGGCAACCGCTGTAAAGAACAATCCTAAATATTTACGAAGCATGGAATAACCAATTCCGACCAAAAGTGGTAAAGGAACGACAATCGGGGAAGCTGCCGCCAATAGGACAAAACCTAAGCTAGCAATAATTATATATCCTCCCACAATCGCAAAGAATACTAGACCAATAATGACACTAAATAGAGCAAAGATGGCATCCCCCATTCTATCTACTGCCCCTGCTTCCTTCAACATACCTGGATTAAACTTTGGGTCATGTTCTATCTCATCATCAGCCAGTACCTTTACCATTGCCATCCTTTTTTCTGACTTTGGGTGATATTCTAATAAGGCATCTGTCCATGAATCACCAACATTTACTGTAATATCTTCATCCTTTAATTTCTCTTGTTCTTTATCAGTCACAAAGACGTCATCTCGAGTACCAAACTCCCCCATCCTCCAGATATCCATGACATTCAACTGCCATAGATTATTAGCTGTATCAATAATTTTATTCTCTGCCACACTTGTAGCTGACTCATTAATAATCGGAGAGAGATTGGCAATTCCTAGAACAGTTCCTCCAATGGAGCTTGCCAGATTAGCCGACGTCCCCACTACCCAATCTATCTTTTCAACCAACCCTACAAACATAGCGATCAAAACTAGAGCAATAAGAAAATGACGAATAGCTAGACCAGTATTTCCTATTGCATAGGCAAGCACCATATACCCTATTAACACCAAGACAAAGATACCAAAGACCTCGTCAAAGAAAACATCCTTTACAGCAATAATTTCATCTTTAATTTCTGCTACTCCGCTTTCAACAAAGTCCAGATGGACGGCGAGCTGTAAGATAAATATCGTCCCCTTCATCACAGTAACCACACCATGTAAAAAGGTATTTTCAATGGTATTCATGGAGATTGCTTCGGGATCTCCTACCTCTGGTTTGATACCATTTAACTTGAAAAAAACTAGGTTATTATCCCAAGAATAGTGCTCATACGGGTATTTTTCGAATAATAGCTCATACCCGTGATCGTCAATCCCTAACTCTTCATTTGTTGGGAAGAGTTCTCCATTCGACGCCAGTACATTCATTGGCAAGCTATAAAATAGGATGACGAGTAACATGAACATTAAAACTTTATTCTTCATCAGTCGTTACCCCTACTTTTTTCTTCCCATTCGGTTCTTTTACACTGGTATCAAATACCTTCATCCAGTCTTTAGGTACATAGATTTGCAGTTTATTGACACGTCCTTCTATATCTCTATAGAAGCAATGTCCAGATTGCAGCTCTCTAAACCGTTGATACATCCCTTCTCCTTTTTCCGTAATTCGAAGAAGAGATAGAGCTCCATCTATCTCTTCTGGAGCATTCATTCGAAAGACAAATACTACCCCCACATTATTTCGAATATCTGGTCCATCAACATCTGACCCTTCCTGTGTAGCTAATACTGGAACAATATTCATGCTACGTCCAAGCTTAACAATATCCTGGATTAAGTCCTCTCCTTGTTTAATTTGGGTCAGCATCCATGCCTCATCTGCAACAAACATCCCAACCTGATTACATGGTTTATTCATCAACATTTCTCGACCGAGAGCTGCAACAAGGTACATAATTCCCACAGAGATTTTCTCTGAATCAGTCATGTTTTCCGCTTTGATCCCTTCGCCTTCTTTTCCCTTTTTGACCCGTTTTGGAAGAGATAATCCTTTTAAGGATGCGACAACTAACGGGTAATCGGATAAGGCTAAGTCTTCTTCTTTCTCCGTAAAGATAACCCTAGCCATCGGATCTTTTTCATACTGTTCGATTAATTTCAGACAGCGTTTTGCTTCCCTTGCCACATCACTATCTAAGTCATGGATCATCTGCTCCATCTTTTCCTTAAAAACAAACATCGTCTTTTTATCCGAAAACATGGTTTCTTCAACCGCTTTTGTAATGACATATCCTCTTTCTTCATTTCGAGTTCCGTTTAGTAGGTAAAGTAAAAAGTCTTTCGCAATTTGCCATGCTCGATCTGTATTGTTTGATAAACGGAAAACAGGAAGCTCTGTCGTTTCTCCTGCTTGAAATTTCAACACCTTCATATTGTCCTTGATCTCTGGGAACTCTGCAAAAACATGATCTTCCCCTTTAGGATCAACACTAAAGACTCTGCCACCCATTAATAAAGTCTGCATGACTAGTTTTTTCTTTAATACCGACTTCCCACCACCAAGTGTACCAAGGATAATAATCGTCCCTGCGCGGTCTAAAGGTTTTCTCATCGGTCTGCCTATATCATATAGTACAGGGAATCCTTGGGCCGTATCTCCAAGATAAGGACCAGCAGGATCACCAATTGCATTATTGCAATGTATTCCACTGGAAGAAAGAAACCCTGGATCACTAGGAATTTCCCAATGGGGATTCATATCTCCACCTGGAATAAAAGCTTTAAATCCTTCTAAAACATTTCCTCTTAATCTACTAAACTTATAAAATCTAGGAGCATAGAAGCTTTGAATGGTTTTGACTCGTTCTTCCATCTCTCGGACATTTGAACCAGCAACCGCTAAAATCGTTTCAATTTTGATCAACGGCATTCCTTTTGAAAACTTTCTCTCCAGCTTTCTACCGATATCCATCGTTTCATAATCCATATCGGATACTTCTTGCCCATCACCCCGTTTGGTATCCATGTCTCCTTTTAATTCTTTTCGTTTTCTAGACAGTTCACGTTGT
The DNA here is from genome assembly GCA_016841555.1 of Tepidibacillus decaturensis. Taxonomy (GTDB): domain Bacteria; phylum Bacillota; class Bacilli; order Tepidibacillales; family Tepidibacillaceae; genus JAENYW01. The sequence goes on along the minus strand of JAENYW010000015.1, from coordinate 8,449 downwards.
TCATCCTGCGGATCATTAATGTCAAAACGAATTGAAACATCAACAGGGAAATCCTGAGCAAATAACCAATAGATCCATTCACCTCCCACTGGAGCTATGTCCTCTGGCGCATCAACAAGGGCTAAAAAAGATTGATATGATGATTTCCCTTTCTCATTTGGCTCCCCATGATGAAAGGCTACACTCATCAACTTTTCTTGTGTAACCGCATCATCAAACAAGCTTAGTACTGCGTGTTTTTCAGGACGAAGGTAAGTATTTCCGTTCTTCTCTATCATGGCAATAGGCATCTTTTCCTGAATAAATAAGTCTGGTTCTCCTAAAGAACGGAAAAATCCTCGCCGATGGAGCCATTCAATCTCCCTTGGAGTGGCTTTTAAGATATTCACCGTACTTTTTAAGGAATTGTAGAGATTTCTTTCTTGTCGCACCGCTTCTAAAAACCTCTCCATTTCTATGTCCTTGCTCTGCTTTAAAAAGTTCATTACCGCATCACCAGCTTGACGATACCCCCACTTCAAAACATGTTGAAAATCTCTTATATTTTCAAACTCAATTTCATTATTAGCATATCGTGTCATAGGCAAATGGAAAACCACATACAACTCCTTTTCCCAAGGTCTCCTTTCCACAAACCTTTTTTCAACATCTTGATTCCATTCTCGATATAAGTTGCGAAAACGATTTTCTGATTGAAGATCATCCAATTGATTCATTAACTCTTCTTTAGATAATTGCTTAGTTAGTAGTAAAAATTGACCTTTTCCCCGGTAAATCCAGAGTAACTTTTCCAACGTCCCTAGTAGTTGCCTTTTTTGTTCCTTGTTCTTATATGCATAGGGAAGCAAAGGAATTTTATAAATGGCCAGTGCACGATGATTGCTAAAGATAATATTTCTCTCAAAATATTGAAGCTCTATTTGATCAGCTGTTGCGAGTCCCACTTATTCATCCCTTCTTTCTTTTTCAATATACGGTTCATACATCACATGAAGATTTCCTGTTCGATGCTGTACCCTTACTACCCCTTTTCCTACTTCCATCACAGTTCTAAAGTGTTTTTTTACCTGCAAACTTTTCGGTATTTGTGAATCAAAACTTCCTACCTTGAGTCTCATTTTTTTTGACAATGGATGAAACTCAATTCTTGTTGCTCCAGATGTTTGAAGATGTAATCCATCAATCCTTTCAACCATTCCCTCAACAGGAAAGGAAGGATATAAGAGTTTGTCTCCTGATTGAACCACATTCCGAAATCGAACTTTTTTTTGTAGTTTCGACTTTTTCTTAGGATATGGTATCGGTTGAAAAGCAAAGAACCAATGATTTCGAAAAAAGAAACGAAAGATCTGTACCAAAAAAACATGCAGTGGCAATCCGATCGTATCTCTTTTTAATAGCCAGTAGGTGACAGGGAAGCCCAAGAGTAAACTCCAAAACATCCTGGGCAAACCAAAAATAGCGGTATCACCTAAAAATAAGCCATATAAAAAAGCAAAAATCATCACAACGACTCCGTATGTGATGATATGTCCAAAATCTATGGGAACATTGCCAACGTATTTGGCCAATGGTCCAAGTGGTATGGTAAATGGCTGGCGATACAACCTTTTATAGCTGTTATAGATTTCATCCATATAACTATCATCCCCTTAGTTAAATCCTAACAGTCCTTTAACAGTATTTAAAAATGCCTCTGCTGCTGTTTTATCTACGACAAAGATGGCAATTACAATCCCAAGCATAATTTCTATAATCGCCTTTCCTTTTTGACCTTTTGCATATGCCTTAACACCTTGAAAAGCAATCAAAAGAAAAATTCCCATTGCTAAAATTCTTCTTACATTTGTCTCTAAATCATCAATACTCCAAGATCCTGCTGCTACGATAATTTGTAATCCTAAATCTAAACCAAACATTTTTTATTCCTCCTCATAAAATTAACTATTATTGAATCATTGTTTGAATAAAGTATTTTCCTTGTTGATTCACGACCTGTAACTGATACGATTCCATAAAGGGTGACTTCGTCACAGGATCTTCTATTTTTACATCTACAAAAACAAGCCATGGTCCTGTACTTTCCCCATATGCTTCTATTTGCTGTATATCCTGATAAACTAAAATCCCTCCCTTTGGATTAATACTTGTTTCTTCACTAAAAAAGTTAGCAATATCCTCTGGCTTATTCGCAGATAGATAAGTTTTAAAGAAGGATTCTAGCATCGGTTTCATGCTGTCTGCTGCTTTCCCATCATATGATTCTATCTCTGGCAGCCACCCCTTTCCTTTCTCTAAGGGAAAAAGGGAAGGATAACGAAAAATAGCCAATTTCCCACTTTCAGGATTTTGGCTAACTTGAACGAACGTTTTCCATTGTCTCACTATTTCTTTCTCGCGATCTTTATTCACCTCCTTTACATAGGATTTTGTTAGAACTAACAACTCCACCTGAACAAGTTGAGTAAGCGAATCTTGTTGACTTTTTAAAGCCCAAACCCCTATAACCTCTTGAGAAGTATCCGTCAAATGTCTAGGACGAATATCTTTTAAACTTGTAAAAGGAGCTATCGGGCTTTTTTCAGCTGGTAGTGTTAAGTAGGACTGAATGAAGCCAGACGCAAAGCCTTCTGCTTCTTTTTGAAAAGTCATCTGACTTGAATCCTCCTGATTTTGAGCAACGGCACTTCCAATCGCATGAAGCCCCCCTAGAAGTGCCAAGAAAAATACAATGAACCCAAAAAATCTTCGCAATCTATCATTCCTCCTCTATGAAAAGTATATTTCATCGTTACTTTCTTCTGTATTTCCCTTTTTCGAATTATCTTTCATAGCTTGTTTATCTTTCATGCCTTTTACATCTTCATCGTCTTTCATAGCTTGTTTATCTTTCACACCTTGCATATCTTGTCCTTCTTCGATGTCTTTTTCCTCTTTTGTCCCTACATTCTCTTGATAACCTTCGACATGTTCTATTTCTTTGTTATCAGTTGCATCTTGTATGTTCATTTTATCTAAATCTTCGAATCCCTTAATCGTCTTAAACTTGAATTTAATCTTCTTCTGCTTGCCTATCATATCTTCTAATTGATACGAATGTTGTTTTACCCCTGGCATGTCTAAAATAGATGCTTTTATCTTGTCAATACCGTGCAACCATAAAGGAGCAAATACACCTTCAGTCACTATCTCTTCGAAATGAGCTACTGCAAAATAAGGCGCTTTCCCATCTTGTTGCGTAATCTTATTCCATATCTTCAACGCTCTCTCCCCTGTTTTACTTCCAAGATAGATAACTAACAGTAATGCCTTCGTTGTATCTTGTAGATTTAACTTCATCGTATGATAGTGACTTTCTAGTTTATCTTGCATCACTGGCATGGTTTCGTTCCCTGTAAATACTTCTAAATGTATCAGACGTTTTAATCCTTCGTGATAGAATACACCATAACCATGCATACGATGAGATTTAGCTTTCTTTTCTTCTTTCTTATCCTCGTATTCGATAGCATAACGATGAGCCAAGGATCTTCTTCCAATCCAATCAGATAAACCTGATTCAGGAATTTCTCTGCTATGACGAATGATTTCACAAAAAAACTGATTGGTCATTAGAATATTTAATATGCTTCCTGGTGCAGATTCCCAATCTTTCTCCTTAAATAAGTGCTCTTCCTGACGAGCTTCAGCAGCTTTTCTTGCCGCTTTTAGCGTTAGAAAATAGGCTTTCGATCCCCTTCCGATAGCAGGAACGTTCACCTTTCTAATCTCATCATTTTTATAGAGTTTAGAAATCAAAGGATAGATAGAGTTTTTACCCGCTTCATATGAATGGATGATGCCCAGCTGTTGAGCCGTAAGCACTTCATACTCATACATACTCTCTTTGATATCCGATAATATACTACTCAATTTATTCCCTCCTTTTTTTCAAATGTGTAAAAGGTATAGATTAACCTTTTTCGTATAAACGGATTGACTTTTTGCCTTGTCCAATGTGGGAAAATGATGACTTTATACCCTTGATAGAGTAAAGCCATTACCTTCCACACCTGTACTCCACCTACTTCACCTACGATAGCTATTTGTTCACTATTTTCTTTAATACCTTTTATACCTTTTACATATATTTTATCTTTCATAGCTTGTATAGCTTCTACATCTCCGACACATGTTATATCTTCATAATCTTTGACATCTTTCATATCTTCTTGCTCTTTCATAGCTACTAAATCACATCTAACTTGTTCACCATAAAGAGCTAAATATACTTCTTCTTCGAACTGAATATTCTTTTCAATTTGAAAAAGATATAGCTTTAATAACTCTTTCAGAAACAAATGATTTGGACTCTCTTTTTCTGTATCTGTTCGAAAAGAGAGAGAAGCTAGAGTAAGCCAAGTCGGAACATCTATGTTAAGTTCTCCTTTTTGAACCAACCAATTCCCACTTGTTACTTCTCTTTGAAACTTCATTCTATCGTTTTTTATACCAGGATACCTATTCCATTCCTCAGCATATGGAAATGCTCCCTTCCAATCCGTCGTTAAAGCTACATTGAATCGTAAGTAGCCGTAAAGTTGAAGCCTTTTCCTAAGCTCTTGATAAAATATCGCTGGTGCAATATCCCATAATTTATAAATGGATCGTCTAATCTCACTGCGATGTGCCTTTCCTGATCTACGAAAAAAGCCTTGATCTAACGGGCATTGTAGTAGTTTACTATGATTCATCCTCCTCTCCCCTATCGCTCGAAAATTTCTTCGGGGAAATTTTCGAAAAATCCCCCCGATACGCTTCTACTCATTCTCTCTGGTCCCTCGTGTGTATGTAGCCTTCGTCATCGACTACGTCTCAACTCAGACTACATCCCCACTTCGATCCCGTCGCTCATTCGCATCCGCTCCCCCCTTATTAAATACTTATTATATATACTTAATAAATCCTTATATACCAATGGTTTTCACATATTAACCGAAAACAAAATCTTATTGATAACCTTATTGACTATCTTATTAATCATCTTATTAATGACCTTATTTACTATCTCATTGATAATCTAGTAAACCTTACAGACCTTGCCTTTCTTCATACTATTTTCAATCTGTTACGTTCGATAAAACAAATAAGCGTAACGGACTTAAAAGACGAAAGAATAAAATTGTATTTCATAGCTTATTATTCAAACTCGTCTAAACCATCTAAATACCTAGCACGTTGTGAAGGAACTGGCGAAACTTCTTCATCAAACACATCAGTCGAGCCTAACAAATCTATTTTCGTTAGCAAGCCTGATTGATAATCCAATTTTATTTTTTTATCAACATGATGAGATTGAAAGTATGGTGTCTGAATATAATAACTCTCAGCACCGCGACTATAGATAAAACGCCCCTTTATCTCGGTTGGATCTGGGAGTCTAGGATAAGGTATGTAATCTAAAACAATCCGATAAGCCACATCATCCATGAAATAGCCACTTAATCTTCCTGGTACATTGTTTTTTATTTGACCAGGTACAACATTCGCATCTGGACGTTGAGTTGATAGCAATAGATTAATTCCTGTCGATCTGGTTAAACGTGCAATCGATGATAGTTGTCCCATTATCATATCCAGAAGTTCATGTTCATCCTTTGGTGTGCTTTTATAGTCTGTGAGCTCTGCTAACTCATCTACCAGCACAAAAATCCTTCGTAGTTTTTTGTCGGGAAACTTTTGATTATATTCTTCAATATTTTTTACTCTGTTTTCTTTGAATTTAGAGACTCTTCTTTTGTGCTCAATCATCAGCTGTTTAAACAATGTGGCTACCTTTCCCCTATCAAAAATGATATCAATGCCTATGTCCTCAAAATCTGTATAATCTGCCCCACCCTTAAAATCGATAATATAAAGGATCCCATTCAAATGAGAGATACATTGATAGGCAATGGCACTAGCTTCAACTGTTTTACCAGAGCCTGTTGCTCCACCAATTAATAGATGGGGAATGGCTTGGAAATCATGTGTAATGGGGCCATTCTTTGATAGTCCTACTACAACGGATGAATGATTGGCATGACTCATAAACGCTTGGTTAAATTCCACTTGTTCAGGTATTTCAACACCACCAACCTTTAGTAGAATTAATCCAGGATTCTTTTTGTATAAACCAATCTCTGATATTTTTTCTTGAAGCGTAGCTTCTACATTTTCCTTTTCTTTTAACCATGTCTCTAGAGCCAAACCAGGATTTTTAAAAACAAAAAAGCGACCTCCGTCATTATCCGTCCCATCCTTATATAGAACTGGATATTCTGGTGTCGCTTTATTATTTTTAATGATCTTACGTCGACTGTATAATCCTGCTCGTTCAAAAGCTAGTGTAAACCGATTCCTCAATTCGACAATCTTAATACCTTTATTTCTAAAATAGATCATTAAGCCGATGATTCCAAAAAGCATGGCAATGGGATAAGGTGCGATTTTCTGTCGTTCATATAACCATATCCAAATAACTGATTCAGTGATTGCTTTTGGAAGCCACCTTGATAAAAACAACTTCTCTATTATTGATATCGTAATAGAAAGACCAATGATTGTACCAAATACAGCCCAAAATATTTTTGTTTTAAATAATCGTTTCTTTAATATTTCGCTCATTCCAATGGTAACTGCACTAAAAAACGGGGAGATTACACTATTCCAAAAAGATTCTAATCCCCTTTCAAGAGATTCACCCGCTTGATCAATTTTTTTATCCAAATCACTGTCGAAGCTCAATATTATCCCTCCTTTCTTACATTAAATATGGTTTATGTGTCCCTACTCTTACATAAGCTCCTGGAAAAATATCACTTAGATCTAGTACCCCCTTTTCTTGAACAATGTGATTGATAAAGTTTAACGTAGCTTCTACACATATTTTTGATTGTTCATCATTTATATTTGCTTCTTTTGCTGCCACTTTAATCATTTCATTAATAATAGGGTTTGGCATATGATGTCCTCCTTAATAATAATAAAAGCCGCCCCTAAAGGGACGGCTGTAAAACTAAATATTTTCTTATGATAATAGAATACCATGAATTATAAATCGAAGAGTTCGGAAAGAGTTCGCGAATTATAAAAAGTTATTCTCTATATAAAACATTAACATTACTTTTCTATCCTTCTGTATCCGATATGCTCTTTTGTTCTTTTTTCTATAGGTAGCCAATCCTTTTTATAGGACGGATCTACTATATCATTTGATTTTACTTCATAATAATCTAAATATTCACTCCCACTCGTTACAAACGGACAAATGTTATCCCAAATATCGAAAACATTACTAGATTCCCAAACAATACAATAAGGATGTCCTTCAATATCTTTTTTGAAACTACAATGTTTACAACCTTGTTCTTTTTTTTCATCAGACCAAACAGGATATCTTTCATAGAGTTTGATATAGCCGCTTTTTATTAAAGATGCTACAGCAGTCCAAGAATCCCAACCATCTAAAATAATTGGTTCATCATTAACAAATTCAATTTCTTTTTCTTCCTTTACTTCATCTTCGTGTCGTGATAGTTGATTACCATAAAATGGTCCAATACCATCATATACCCGTGTATGAACTCTATTAGTGGAAAATGTTGTTCCAGCTATATCCCTAAGCTTCTTTACAGTTAGAAGATAAAGTGTTTCAATATCATCTACATCTGAAAAATCTGGATGAATAATTAAATCCATCAGATACAATGGAGAAATAGCTTCTCCACGTTTGCCGTCCATAAATTCAATTAGAAATGGTAATGTTGGTTCCTGACCATCTTCAAGATAGTGTCTTTTCGTTTCAAGTATTGTCATTAATGTTTCCTCCTTCTTTCATTCTCAATCCAATCCTGTATCGCCTCAACTGCACATTTTGCTAAATCTCTTTCTCCCACTACTTCTCGAAATTGTACATCTTCATTTTCAGTTAAGTATATAGTAAGTCGATGTTTACGCTTTTCCGATTCCTTCTTTTTAGGACGTGCCATTATCACAACACCTTTCCTAAAGTTTATTTAATTGTAATTTACATGTATTTTACTATTAAATAATTTGTTTGTCAATATTTTCACTTTAAGCTCTTCCTCTTAACCAAAGCCATGTTGCAGCTAAGCGATCTTGTTTGTTCCCAATAACATCAAGAAATTTTTTAAAATTGTTTTCTTCTTTTTCTGATGTTACCGTATCATTTAACCTTACTTGTTTTTCTCGTTCACTAAATTTCGGAGTGAATGAAGATAAAGAAGAATCGTTACGTATTGTAGCCGCTTGATGAATAACGGCATTTGATACTTGAATTTGAGCTTGTATTTGTCGATGATCCAAGGATCCATTAGGGTATCTCATTTCTATTGCAGGACGGCTATTTCTTGAGCTATCAATATTACTTGTATTAAACATAGTATAGCGACTTCTATCGCCAAGTTCT
>JAENYW010000014.1 GCA_016841555.1 Tepidibacillus decaturensis | reverse complement strand
CATCTAATGCTGTTTTTTCTTCGCCTGTTAATTCCAGCTCATACACCTGTTCGATTCCATTTGCACCAAGAAGAGTAGGAACGCCAAGATAAATGTCGTTATATCCATATTCCCCATCTAAATAAGCAACGGATGGTAATATACGTTTTTTATCTTTTATAATGGATTCCGCCATTTGTGCAAGTGCAGCAGCAGGCGCATAATACGCACTACCATTTCCCAATAGATTGACGATTTCACCGCCACCTTTACGTGTACGTTCCACGATGGCGTCTAGCTGATCCTTTGAAAGTAACTTTTCTAATGGAATTCCGCCTGCAAAGGAGTAACGGATAAGTGGTACCATCGAATCTCCATGTCCACCTAAAACAAATCCTGTTACATCCTCCACTGATACATCTAGTGCTTCTGCAACAAAGCTACGAAAGCGCGCTGTATCTAATACGCCAGATTGACCAATAACTCGACTCTTAGGAAAACCAGTTGTCTTATATGCTACATATGTCATCGCATCAACAGGGTTAGAAAGAACAATGATAAAGGAGTCTGGTGCGAATTTTTTGATTTGTTCTGAAACAGAACGCATAATACCTGCATTGGTATTTACCAAATCGTCACGACTCATACCAGGCTTTCTTGGTATACCAGCAGTTATTATCACCATGTCTGCACCAGCAATATCTTCGTAATTACTTGTACCAGTAATTTTAGCATCTATTCCCAAAACAGGTGTCGCTTCAAACATATCTAATGCTTTCCCTTTAGTTGGACTCTCAAAATTTGGAATATCCACTAAAACGATGTCACCCAATTCTTTTTGAGCCAAATATAGAGCTGTTGTTGCTCCAGTAAAGCCTGCACCAACGACAGCAATTTTTTTACGATTCATTGCCATTGTTACCCCTCCACATCACTATTACATATTTTTTATTAATTCTGTACCAAATGCTGAACACTTCAACTCATTAGCACCTTCCATTAGACGTGCAAAGTCATAAGTAACCTGTTTGCTTTCAATCGTTTTTTCCATTGCATCAACAATTTTATCTGCAGCTTCTGTCCATCCCATGAAACGTAGCATCATTTCACCAGAGAGGATAACAGAGGATGGATTTACTTTGTCTAAACCAGCATATTTTGGTGCAGTACCATGGGTTGCCTCAAATAATGCTACCCCAGTATCATAGTTTATATTTGCTCCAGGTGCAATTCCGATACCACCAACTTGTGCAGCAAGTGCATCTGAAATATAGTCACCGTTTAAGTTTAATGTCGCAATAACATCATACTCTTTTGGTCTAGTTAATATTTGTTGTAGGAAGGCATCTGCAATTACATCCTTAATGATGATCTTTCCTGCTGCTATCGCTTCGTCCTGTGCTTTATCTGCAGCAGCTTTTCCTTCTTGATCAGCTATACGGTCATATTGAGCCCAAGTAAACACCTTATCCCCAAATTCCTTTTCAGCAAGCTCATAGCCCCAATTTTTAAATGCACCTTCGGTGAACTTCATGATGTTTCCTTTATGAACAAGCGTTACGCTCTTACGACCACTTTCTAGCGCAAAATTTATTGCAGAACGAACTAAACGATATGTACCTTCTATCGAAACAGGTTTAATTCCGATACCAGAATTTTCTGGGAAGCGAATTTTTGTTACTCCCATTTCATTTTGTAAGAAATCAATAAGCTTCTTGACTTCTTCGGTTCCTTCCTGCCATTCAATCCCTGCATAGATATCTTCTGCATTTTCACGGTAGATTACCATATCTGTCCATTCAGGATGTTTAATAGGTGAAGGTACTCCTTTAAAATAACGAACTGGTCGAACACAAGCATATAGATCTAATTCTTGACGTAATGCAACGTTTAATGAACGGAAGCCTCCACCAATTGGAGTGGTTAATGGTCCTTTTATTCCCACCAAATACTCCCTCATTGCAGTTAATGTATCCTCTGGTAACCATTCGCCCCATTTATCGAAGGATTTTTCTCCTGTGTATACTTCAAACCATTCTATTTTTCTTTTACCGTCGTACGCTTTTTCAATAGCTGCATCCAATACTCTTTGTGCAGCAGCCCAAATATCTGGACCAATTCCATCCCCTTCAATAAATGGAACGATTGGATGATCTGGTACGTTTAATTTTCCATTCTCGATTGTAATTTTTTCACCACTAGTAGGCATATCGAACTTCTTAAATATTGACATAAAACACCCTCCTATTTTCCCCTATTTGTTTTATTATATCTTATTGAATAGCACATTCAAAAGAAGAAGGGGGCTAAGAGTGAATTTTCTCTGAATACCCCAGCCTCTTTATTTTGTTCTATAACAAAGTAAATGTTATCTTTGATTCATCGGTACAAAATCTCTACTTGTATAACCAGTATATTCAGCACGTGGACGAATCAATCGATTGTTGCGATATTGTTCTATCATGTGTGCTGTCCAGCCTGAAGTCCGGCTAATTGCGAATATTGGTGTAAATAAATCACGTGGGATTCCCAAATAGGTATATACAGATGCGGAATAGAAATCAACGTTTGGTAATAAGCCAATTTGCTTTGTTACAATGTCATTAATCTTTATAGACATCTCATACCACTTCTTTTCACCAGTTAAATCAGCTAACTGACGAGACATTTCTTTTAGATGCTTCGCACGTGGATCACCTTGCTTATATACCCGATGACCAATCCCCATAATCTTTTCTTTATTTTCAAATTTTTCCTCTAAATAAGCATCTACTTTATCTAAATCTCCTATTTCTTCTAGCATAGCCATTACTCGTTCATTTGCTCCACCGTGTAAAGGTCCTTTTAAAGTTCCGATTGCTGAGACAATTCCCGAATGCATATCAGTTAATGTTGCAACAGTTACACGTGAAGCAAAAGTGGAGGCATTAAACTCATGGTCTGCATGTAATACTAATGCTTTATTAAACGCTTCCACGGAAACGCTTTCAGGTTTTTCACCATTTAACATATACAAAAAGTTTTCAGCTAAACCCACGCTTTGATCTGGCTTTATAGGTTCTAGTCCGTTACGAATGCGATGAAATGCTGCAATAACGGTTGGAATTTGAGATATTAAACGCTTTGCCTTTCTCTGATTCGCTTCATCTGAAAGGTCTTGTGCTTCTGGATCAAAAAGTGACAACGTAGAAACTGCAGTTCTTAATGCAGCCATTGAATTTACACCCTTAGGAAATTGCTTAATTGAATCAATTACTTCTTCAGGAATTCCACTAAGACTAGCTAGTTCTTTTTTAAATGCTGCTAATTCCTCTGCTGTAGGTAATTTATCATACCACAATAAGTATACAATCTCTTCAAACTCAGAATCAGTAGCTAAATCATCAATATTATACCCTCTGTAAGTAAGTGTAGCACCCACAATGGAACTTACTGAAGATTGTGCCGCTATTATTCCTTCTAAACCCTTTGAAGCTGTCATGTTCATCTCTCCCCTTTAATAAATGTAATTAATAGACATCCCGTTTTTCCTACCATTTAAATATGATTTATCTATCTTTTAAAATTTACCCCATCTCTAATTTAAATTCTAATATATTATTACGGATTTGTGAACTACTATTCTAATTTTTCTAAAAGATTATATTATTTTTATTATTCTATATTTATTGTTTTTCCTATTCTCTTATCTCACATATCTTATAAACTAAACGTTTTTTAACAGAAAATATATTGTTTAGCCTGTCTGTATATTTTATTATTTTTTTTACATGGTTTCTTATTTTGTTTATTTTTGCACAAAAAAACAAAGTTTAATTAAAAACTTTGTCAGCTTGTTTTCTCCGTCGTTTATATAATAAAACGCTTTAGCAATTCAAACAGTTTAATCAGAGTCATTGTAACACCTGCACCAATTAATGGACCAACTGGTACTCCCCTTAGGAAAAGAACAGCAAAAATCGTACCCAGCACTAATGAAGTAGTGATTTGTGGAGAATCTGTTAACAGTTTAATCCCAAATGCTGCTAATAAAGCTACAACAATCCCAGATATGAGTGCAATAATTCCATTACTTGATTTCATTGAAGCAAGCAAGTCAATTAGTTTAATTTCCCCCGTAGCAATAGGTATTAATACAGCTACGATGATCATTATAATGCCTGCATCTACTCCAACCTTTTTAATTGTAGGAAATATTTTGTCTCCAAAACCACTAAAACGAATCACTAATAAAAGTATAACTGCTATGATGATTGATTGGTTTTTACTGAACCATCCCAACCCAAGCAGTAATAATAAAAATAACACTTCCTGTGATACATTCAAGATGTGTACCTCCTAATGATGTAACCTCTTATCGACGATAATAAAAATGCAGGTCTCCATTCTGTATTTTTTTCTCTAACCATTTTTTCAAATAATATTGAAGCATTGTTCTTGAATAGGGTAGGATTAATAAAAAACCTAACGTGTCTGTAAAGAACCCTGGAGTTAGTAGTAATAAACCACCTGCAAGAATACTAATTCCATCCATTATAGCTTTCCCAGGTAAGCGTCCCTGACTCAAGTAGTTCTGAGCCTGTATCCACGTTTTTAGTCCTTCCATTTTAGCCATGTATGCTCCAATGACACCGGTAGATATTACTGCCAATACAGTTTGCCATCCCCCTATCCATTCTGCTGCTTTAACTAGTCCCCATATTTCGATAGCAGGTATCGCAATCATTAAAAAAACCAGTATTCTTAACACCATTAACTCCTCCTATTTCTCCAATTCTTGCAGTAGTTTTTTATGAATAGCTGGTACTATTTTGCCCAATCGAACAGGTCTATACTTTTTATCAATCCAAGCATGCTTAGTAGCACCTGTAGCAATAAGTGCTTGGTCAGCTTCACGAATAATTTCATATGCAAAGTCCATTCGAATTCCGTTATATTTAGTGCATTTTACTCGAACAACTAATTCATCATCATATTTTGCGGAGACTTTATATTGACACGATACATCTATAACAGGAAGTAGTACTCCGTGTTCTTCCATTTCCTTATAGCTAGTACCGATCCCTCTTATCATTTCCGTTCGCGCCACTTCAAACCAAGAAAAATAATTACCGTGATAAGCGATAGCCATTTGATCCGTTTCAGAATACCGAACTTTAATTTTTACTTCGAACCATTCCACCAATATATCCCTCCATCGATTCATTTAACCATATTTTATCATATATAAATAAAACTCGCCTATTTGGTGGCGAGTTTCAGCTTGTAGATAAAGCCCAATTTCTGCGTTGCTTCTCCATCTAGGACTCTTACGTATTTCTGTATACGCTGCGATCCCTAGCTGTCGTCGCGCCTTGATCTTGGGCTTTCTTTATAAGCTGTCATCCTGACGACTTTCTCGTCAGTCTGAAACTCGCCTATTTGGTGGCGAGTTTCTTAGTAAGCTTCATTTGGTTAGGTATTTCTATATCATTTGATTATGCCCTGCATAAACATGTCCTCTTTGCGGGTCTACGGTTACTTGCATTCCGTCTTTAAATTTATCAAGTGCCTTTTCAGCTCCAACAATAACAGGAATTCCATAATTAATTCCTACTACTGCTGCATGGGAGGTTAAACCCGCTTCCTCAGTAATCACTGCTGCTGCTTTTTTAAAGGAGTCCATCATATCCCTATCTGTTCCATAGGTAACTAAAATAGCTCCCTCCTCCATTTTAGCAGCAATTTCTTCTGCATTTCTTCCTATAACAACCTTACCAGTAACTACTCTATTACCAATTCCTTGACCCTTTACAGCTATATCTCCAACGATATGTACCTTCATCAAATTAGTTGTTCCAGTTTGTCCAACAGGAACCCCAGCTGTAATAACTACTAAGTCACCATGTTTAATATATCCAGCTTTCAACACGCCATCTACGGCAGAAACCAGCATTTCATCCGTTGATTTTACTTCATTTCCGATAATAGGATATACACCCCAATTAAGGCTTAGCTTTTTCATTACTTTTTCGTGAGGTGTAATTGCAATAATCGGTGCTTTTGGACGATATTTCGAAACAAATCGAGCAGTTTGACCACTTTCTGTAGGTGTTAATATTGCTTTTACTTGAAGGTCAATCGCTGTCTTAGCCACAGATTCACTAATTGCGTCCGTTACTGTTGTATGCTCTAATGCACTTAATTGTTGAAAAATCTTTTTCTCATCAAGAGATTGCTCTGTCCGTAGAGCAATTCGTGACATTGTTTCTACAGATTCCACAGGATATTTACCGGCAGCGGTTTCGCCAGAAAGCATGATAGCATCTGTCCCGTCAAATATCGCATTTGCCACATCACTGGCTTCAGCTCGGGTTGGTCTTGGGTTTCGCTGCATAGAATCTAACATTTGCGTAGCGGTTATTACAGGTTTTCCTACTTTATTACATTTTTCTATAATCATCTTTTGTACTAATGGTACTTCTTCAGCAGGGATTTCTACGCCCAAATCTCCCCTTGCAACCATAATTCCATCAGATACCTGAAGTATTTCATCAATATTGTCTACACCTTCTTGATTTTCAATCTTGGAGATGATTTGAATATCTGCGTGCTTCTCTTCAAGAATTTTTCTAATCTCTAATACATCATTTGCCTTTCTAACAAAGGAAGCAGCAATAAAATCAATTCCTTGCTCGATACCAAAACGGATATCATTCGCATCCTTTTCCGTTATACCAGGTAAGTTTATTCTTACCCCAGGAACATTGACACCTTTTTTACTTTTCAGTATGCCGCCATTTAATATACTACAATAAATTTCTTGCCCTTCTATTTTATCCACATTTAAACCAATGAGACCATCATCAATTAATATAAGAGAGCCTGGGTGTACATCATTAGGTAACCCTTCATAGCTTACGGAGATTTTCTTTTCATTCCCTAGCATTTCTTCTGTTGTAAGAATCACCGTTTCCCCTTGCTTTAATTCTACTTCTGCTGCCTCTAGTTTTCCTGTGCGAATTTCAGGTCCTTTTGTATCTAATAGAATAGCCACTGTTTGCTTGGTTTCTTCTGATGCTTTTCTAATACTTATAATCCTTGCACCATGCTCATCATAATCTCCATGAGAAAAATTCAAACGGGCTACATTCATTCCTGCATTTATAATGCGTTTAAGTGTATCGACTTGTTCGCTGGCAGGACCAATCGTACAAATGATTTTTGTTTTTCTAAGCACTATATTTCCTCCTGTTCATCATTTAAAAGTTATAGGATAAAGACAGTTAAATAGCTAATATACTTGCTAACTGATGTAATGACAAATCAACATGATGCTTTTGTGATAAAGCTTCGTTGATGTCTAAAGAAATAATTTGATTGTTTTTGATTCCTACCATTTTTCCTGCTTCATTTTTTAATAATAAATCTACTGCTTCAGCTCCCAAACGGCTTGCAAGAACTCGATCAAATGCGGTTGGTGAACCGCCTCTTTGAATATGTCCCAATACAGTAACTCTTGTATCAAATCCGGTTTTTTCCTTAATCGAATTACCAAATTCCACACCGCTTCCTACTCCTTCGGCAACGATGATAATACTATGTTTTTTCCCACGCTTATGACCACGTTTTAGACGATCAATGATTTCATCCATATCAAAAAAAGCTTCTGGAATGATAATACTTTCTGCTCCATCCGCTAAACCAGACCATAATGCAATATCACCCGCATGTCGTCCCATTACTTCAATTATATAAGTTCTTTCATGAGATGTCGCAGTATCTCTTATTTTATCTATTGCATCAATGACTGTATTAATAGCAGTATCAAAGCCAATGGTAAAATCAGTTGCAGGAATATCATTATCAATGGTACCCGGAACACCTACCGTTAAAATACCATGTTCCATTAGCTTTTGAGCACCACGAAAGGAACCATCCCCACCAATTACAATTAATCCTTCAATCCCATGTTTTTTTAACTGTTCTACAGCCTTTTGCTGTCCTTCTGGTGTCTTAAATTCTTCACTTCTTGCTGTATAAAGAACAGTACCGCCTCTATGTATGATATCTCCTACTGAACCAATCCCTAATTTCTCAATCTCTCCATTAATTAGGCCACTATACCCATGGTATACACCATAAACCTCCATATTATGATAATATCCCTTTCGAACGATGGCACGTGTAGCAGCATTCATGCCAGGTGCATCTCCACCACTTGTCAAAACAGCAATTCGTTTCATATAATCACCTCTTCATTCTTTTTTACTTGTATTTATAATAATGTCCATATGGGACATAATGAGTCCATGAATAATTAAAAATAGTGTACCCAATATTGGGTACTTATTTTGAGAACATGATTAGTATATCATGAAATGCTTTATTTTATATCATATTTCTTTAAACTGTTATATAATTACAAAATAGTGGTATATTTTCCTATTCGTCTAAATTTCTGATATCTTTGTTCTACTAATTCTTTCTCAGATAAAGGTTCTAATTTCTTTAACGATTCAACTATAAATGCTTTCATATCAGATGACTGGCTATCCAAATCCTTGTGTGCTCCACCTAAAGGTTCTGGAATGATTCCATCGATAATATCAAATTTTAACGCATCCTGAGCAGTAATTTTCATTGTATTAGCTGCTTTTGAAGCTTGAGATGCGTCCTTCCATAGTAATGCAGCTGCACCTTCTGGGGAAATAACGGAATAAATTGCGTTTTCCAGCATAAACAAATGATTCCCAATGCCTAAAGCAAGTGCCCCACCACTTCCACCTTCGCCAGTAACAATACAGATTACCGGAACTTGTAGCAATGCCATTTCCCTTAGGTTCCTAGCAATTGCTTCGCTTTGACCTCTTTCCTCTGCTGCAACTCCAGGGTACGCACCTGGTGTATCTATAAACAAAATAATAGGACGATTGAATTTTTCTGCCTGATTCATCAATCTTAATGCTTTTCGATAGCCCTCTGGGTGAGGCATACCAAAATTACGCAAAATATTATCTTTTGTATCTTTTCCCTTTTGATGACCAATAACAGTAACTGGCTTTCCATTCAATTTTGCGATTCCACCAACGATTGCCTGATCATCTCCAAAGACACGATCCCCATGAAGCTCAATAAAATCAGAAAAAATCTGATCTATATAGTCTAACGTGGTTGGACGTTGTGGATGGCGAGCTAATTGGGTTTTTTGCCATGGTGTTAATTGACTATAAATCTCTCTTTCTAATGTAGCTGCCTTTTTTTCTAGCTTATTAATTTCTGAAGAAAAATCGATTCCCTCTTCATCTGTAAATCGTTTTAATTCTTCAATTTTTTTTCGTAGCTCAACGAGGGGTTTTTCAAAGGGTAATTCTTGTGCCATTATTTCCCCCTCCTTACTAAATGTAAATCTAATAGTTTTGTCAATGTTTGCTTCATGTCCTTACGATGAACAATCATATCTAATTGTCCGTGCTTTAATAAAAATTCTGCTGTTTGGAAATCGTCCGGCAATTTTTGTCTAATGGTTTGCTCTATAATTCTTCTTCCTGCAAAACCAATTAAAGCATTCGGCTCCGCAATATTAATATCTCCCAATGAAGCAAAACTAGCAGATACTCCACCTGTTGTCGGATTCGTTAAAACAGAAATAAATAAAATACCTGCCCCATGCAATCTGGATAATGCTGCACTTGTTTTAGCCATCTGCATTAGGCTTAAAACTCCTTCTTGCATTCTAGCGCCACCAGAGGCAGAAAATAAGATGAAAGGGTATTTTTTTACCAGTGCTTTCTCAATTGCTCTAGTAATTTTTTCACCAACAACAGAGCCCATGCTTCCCATACGAAAGCGAGAATCCATCACACCTATTACTACAGGATATCCTCCTATCGTTCCTTCTCCAGTTACGACAGCTTCATTAAGTTCTGTTTTTTCCATATCCTTCTCTACCTTATCTAAATAGCCTTCAAATTGGAGAGGATCTGTCGATACTAAATCATTATCATATTCAAAGAATTTCCCTTCATCCAATAAATCTTGTATGCGTTCTGGCGCTGACACTGACATATGGTGTTCGCAGTGTGGACAAACATAAAAATTCTTTTGCAGTTCTTTTGCAAAAGTTATCTTGCCACACTCTTTACATTTTATAATTAAACCTTCAGGAACATCCTTTTTTGCCTTTTCAGAAGGAATTGTGGCATATTTTTTCCGCTTATAGAATAAATCCTTTAACACACTAACACCTCACAAAGGAAGATATTAAAACTAAAATATAAACCATGGAGTTAATCATAATATAACTATGGTTTCATTTCAAGAAGGAGTCTATCTTCGGTTTCAACAAGTTTTGTTTATGTTTAAGCGAAAAACTCACTTTTCTGTAAATGCCTTTTCATCTGATATTCAGCTTCTTTCACATCATGCTCTTTTAAGGCCTTTAATATCTTTCGATGCTCATCAATGGATTCCTCTGGTCTACCATATCGTTCTAAAGATTCCTTCAAAATTACTCTACCGTAATCAACAACAGGTTTCCACAATTTATATAATAAATGATTGTTCGTTGCTAAAGCAATCGATTGATGAAAAAGATAGTCTTCTTCAAGCGGAATTATTCCCAGCTTTAATTCTTCTTCTGACTTTACGATTAAATTCTCCATTTTTTCTATCATTTTATTATCGATACGTTCTGCCGCCAATCTTATTGCATCAAGTTCTATCATTGTCCTTAGCTCTAACAATTCTTTTTTTGATTTATCATTACGTAATATGAAAAACGATAAAATTTCTACCAGGCGATGAGATGTATGTTCCTCAATAAAGGTTCCTTCTCCACGCCTAGTAGAGATTAATCCAAGCAGCTCCAATGCCCTTAATGCTTCTCTAACTGAAGATCTTCCTACCTTTAGGCGATCAGCAAGCTCACGTTCTGATGGAAGACGATCTCCTACAGAAAGCTGATCTTCTTCTATTATTTCATTTATTTTTAACAACACCTCTTGGTATAGCTTTAAATTTGTTGATTGATAGAGCATTGAGCCACCTCTTAATAAGTAATAAATCCATTTACTTTATGTTTGTCATTCTTTTCGTTATTTCTTCAACTTCTTTTGTATCCACAGTTAATCTTGCTACGCCTGAATCCATTGCAGCTTGTGCAACTCTTGCGGCAACCTGTGGAGCTACTCTTGGATCAAATGGATCTGGAATGACATAATCAGCGTTCAATTCCTCTTCTTTAATCAAATCGGCAATCGCATAAGCAGCTGCAATTTTCATATCTTCATTAATATCTGTTGCTCGTACCTCTAAAGCGCCTCTAAAAATACCAGGGAAGGCTAATACATTATTTACTTGATTAGGATAATCCGATCGCCCTGTTCCCACTACTCTAGCTCCAACCGCTTTTGCATCCTCTGGGAATATCTCTGGTGTAGGGTTTGCCATTGCAAAAATAATTGGGTCATTACTCATTACTTTAATCATATCCTGCGAAACTGCTCCGCCAACAGATACCCCGATAAATACATCTGCATCCTTTAAGGCATCCGTTAATGTTCCTTCTATATTATCTTTATTTGTAAGTTTTGCGATTTCTTCTTTAAATGGATTCATACCAAAAGGGCGTCCTTCATAAATAATTCCTTTTGTATCACACATGATAACATCTTTAACACCCATACTCATAAGCAACTTAATAATAGCAGTTCCAGATGCTCCTGCACCATTTGCTACCACTTTAATCTCATCTATTTTTTTATTAACAATTTTTAGCGCATTAATAAGACCTGCTAAGGTAACAATCGCTGTCCCATGTTGGTCATCATGAAATATTGGAATGTTGGTTTCCTTTTTTAGTCTTTCCTCAATGATAAAACAATTAGGTGCTGCTATATCTTCCAAATTCACTCCACCAAAGGTTGGTTCTAATAATTTAACGGTTTCGATTATCTTGTCTACATCTGTTGTATTTAAACAAATTGGAAAAGCATCTACCCCTGCAAAGCTTTTAAATAGTACTGCCTTTCCTTCCATAACTGGCATCGCAGCTTCTGGACCAATATTCCCCAGCCCTAAGACAGCGGTTCCATCAGAAACAATAGCAACAGTATTCCCTTTCATTGTGTAATCGTAAACCTTTTCCTTGTCCTCATGAATCTCAATACACGGTTCAGCTACTCCAGGTGAATAAGCTAAGCTTAAATCATGACCATTTTCTAATTTCACCTTTGATCTTACCTCTAATTTTCCCTGGTTGTCCTTGTGCATTTTTAACGATTCTTCTTTTAGATTATTAGACACAAACTTCATCTCCCCTAAAATATTTCGTAGACCATTTATCCCCTAACTATATAGTGGTCTGACCACCCTTATTATACCAAAGTTTGTTTTGGTAGAACACCCCATTTTCCAAGAAAAAAAAATCTAATGAATTTGAAAATTCTGTAATTTATTTGTTCGATTCATATAAAATCACTGGACAATTGGTTTAAATCCTTCTATATTCCTTTTAAAAAAACTCCACTTTTAGCTTATGCTTAAAGTCCTTCTATTATTATTGGATGATGAAAGAATCTTCTCCCAATAAGAGCTCTATCGCCTCCTTTACATCAGAATGGAGCATTACCCAATAATCCTGAGATAGCATTATCATTTTTTTATTCTTTTCATAATATACATGAACTGGCGTATTTCCTTGATATTGCTTCAAGGTACTCTTCATTTTTTTATAGGTAGATAATTCGTCATGCTTAGCAGAAACTTTAATAACTACTTTTTTACTTTGCTTTAACTGATGATTTCGATCTTTTAATTGAGATAGTAACGTTAATTTTTCAACAATGAGCTTCGTTTGTTCTTCATGGTGATTTATTTTCCCCAACACTAATATCCCTTGATCTTGGATAAGCTTTTCCTTGTATGCTTGAAATGCTTTTGGAAAAATGATTAATTCTAATTCATCGGAGTCTATCTCTAGCTGAGCGAAAGCCATCTGCTGTCCTTTTTTCGTTCGTATTATCTTTGTAGAAACAATCATTCCTCCTACAATTACTTGAGTCGATTCAGATAATATCGATAGCTCCTCAAAACGATGTGTTCTATACTGTTCAAGCAAAAGTTCATAGGACTTTAAAGGATGACCCGAGAGATACAATCCCAAAACCTCTTTTTCTTTCTGTAGTTTTTCTTGCTCCGTAAAAGGTTTTACTTCAATCCAATCATAATCATTATTGACTTCCTCACCAAGATCTTCAAATAAATGAATTTGTAAATCCTCTTGTAGCTTTTTCTTTTTTGACACTCGCTCTAGTAAATCATCTAGATTAGCCATCAGCTGTGCACGATGAATACTAAAGGAATCAAAAGCACCACTTAAAATAAGTGATTCTATTACCTTACGATTACAAACCTTGGAATCTACCTTCATACAGAAATCTAACATGGTACGATGATTAGAAGTCTGTTTTCTCTGATCAATTATAGACGCTATTACATTTGTTCCGACGTTTTTAATCGCTGCAAGTCCAAATCTAATTTTTTCATTTTCAATGGAAAAGGAGGACTGACTTCTAAGAACATCAGGAGGTAGTACTTCTATCCCCATTTTTTTGCATTCTTCTATATATTCGACCACCTTTGTAGGATTACCCATTGATTCAGAAATAAGTGCAGTCATAAACGCTACTGGAAAATGAGCCTTTAAATAAGCTGTTTGAAAAGCAAGTACTCCATATGCTACAGCATGAGAACGAGGAAATCCATAATTAGCAAAACGGACAATCATATCGTAGACCTCTTCAGCCACTTCTCTGCTATAGTTATTTTTTAACGCCCCATCAATAAAATGGGATCTCTCTTGAACAAGAATATCT
Organism: Tepidibacillus decaturensis; assembly: GCA_016841555.1. Classification (GTDB taxonomy): domain Bacteria; phylum Bacillota; class Bacilli; order Tepidibacillales; family Tepidibacillaceae; genus JAENYW01. Next base: position 9,316 of record JAENYW010000014.1, on the reverse strand, counting down.
CTTTTCTTTTTACTAACTGCCCTTCGCAGCAAATCAGCTTCTCCTAAGCTAAATCCTGCCATTGTTGAAGCGATTTGCATAATTTGTTCTTGATAGACGATAATACCATAGGTTTCTGCTAAAATTGGCTCTAAGCTTGGATGAGGATAAATTACCTTTTTCTGCCCATGCTTTGCTTTAATGTAGTCTGGAATAAATTCCATGGGGCCTGGTCGATATAGCGCTAATACCGCAACGATATCTTCAAAATATGTAGGCTTTAACTCCTGCAATACCTTGGTTACTCCAGGTGATTCTAGCTGAAATACCCCCTTTGTTTTACCATTAGTCAAGAGCTGATAGGTTATTTCATCTTTGTCATCTATCTGTTGAAAATCTATTTTTTTGTTTTTTGTTTTCTGTATCCAATTTACCGTTTTTTCGATAATAGTCAAATTTCGTAATCCTAAAAAATCCATCTTTAATAAGCCAATTTCCTCTAGTATTGCCATCGGATATTGGGTCAATGAAATATTCTCCTGTCCCCTTTGTAATGGGGTATACACCGTTAATGGTTTGTCCGCGATAACAACACCAGCTGCATGAGTAGAATGATGTCTTGGCATTCCTTCTATTGATTTGGCAATACTAATCAGCCTCTTAAGCATGTCATCTCTTTGAAATAAATCCCTTAACTCCTTTACCTCTTGTAACGCTTGTTCAATGGTGATACCTAATTGAGCTGGAATTAATTTCGCAATTTTATCTACCTGTACATAGGAAATACTCAACACTCTTCCAACATCACGAATCGCCGCTCTAGCCGCAAAGGTTCCAAAGGTAATAATTTGTGCTACCGAATCTGCTCCATACTTCTCCGATACATACTGAATCACTTCATCTCGTCTCTCATAGTTAAAATCAATATCTATATCTGGCATATTGACACGTTCTGGATTTAAAAACCGTTCAAATAGTAGCCCATATTTTATTGGATCCACATTAGTAATTCCTAACACATAGGCAACTAAGCTTCCTGCCGACGAACCCCTTCCAGGACCCGTCATTATATTAGCGTGATGAGCATATTTCATAAAATCCCATACGATTAAAAAATAATCAACAAATCCCATCTCTTCAATAACAGATAGTTCATAATGAAGGCGTTCCTTCAACTTTTGTGTAATGCTTTGATATCTTTTTTGTAAACCCTTTAACGTCAATGCCTTCAAATACTCTTCTGAAGGGATGTTATCTGGAAGTGGAAATTTTGGTAATGCAGATTGATGAAGGGGTATTTCCAGCTGACAACGATTAGCAATTTCTATTGTTCGTATAATCGCCTCTGGAATATCTGAAAATAGCTCATTCATTGCTTTCTTATCTTTTAAATAGAATTCTTTAGAGGGTAGCGTAAGTCGATTTTTATCCTCCAACGTACTTCCTGTACCTATTGCCATTAAAACATCCTGAATAATTGCATCATCTTTTTCTATATAATGAACATCATTGGTTGCTACTAAAGGTATGTTCGTTTCTTTACTTAATTGAATAAGTGCTTGCTTCATTTTCTCCTGCTCACTTAAACCGTGCTCTTGTATCTCAAAGAAAAAATGTTTTTCCCCAAATATACTGCGGTATTCTAATGCAGTCTCTTTTGCTTTTTCATATTGATTATGGAGCAAATAATGATTGATTTCCCCTGACAAACAAGCACTTAAGGCAATAATACCTTCGTGATGCGTTCTTAATACTTCTTTATCGACTCTAGGTTTATAGTAGTAGCCTTCTATATGTCCAATTGAAACGATTTGAAGAATATTCTCATATCCTTTTTGGTTTTCAGCCAGTAAGATTAAATGATAATTTTTTTGTTCCTGTCTTGAAGCCTTTTCTTTTCTATTATCTGTTACATAAATCTCACAACCGATAATCGGTTTAATCCCAGCCTCTTTACACGCTTTATAAAATGGGATGGTCCCATACATCGCTCCATGGTCTGTTATTGCTAAAGCACTCATCCCAAATTCCTTGGCTTTATTAACCAAAGCTTCTATTCTTGCTGCCCCATCTAATAGGCTATATTCAGTATGAACATGGAGATGAACAAAATCATTCATCATCATTACCCCTTTATATTCGGTTTCTAACTATACCCCTTCCTCAACAAACTAAACAGAGGCAGAAAATATGTTCTTGTCTCGTTTATTATACATCAATATAATGATATTAGCATGCTATGGGTTGCATTTTTTATAGCATGTTTTATATAGAAGCTCCATACATTTTTAATAAGGACTTGCTAGCATCAAAATCACTTGAGTTTTCGGGAAAGGAAGAAATTATGGAATTTATTAAACACTCCATCATGTATTATTTTATCGCCTTTGGCGTTTTATTTGGAGGCACCCTATTTGGCGGATTGGCAGCTTTTATCACGAAGCAGCCTCCCATCTATACCATGTTTGATTATGCCGATCGATTAAAAATTTGGGCATTAGTCGTAGCTCTCGGTGGAACGTTTGACTCCATCAAGGTTTTTGAAGCAGGAATTTTTGATGGAAACATGACCTCCTTAGTCAAGCAAATTATCTATATATTTATCGCAATGGCAGGAGCATATACTGGTCAATTGACGATTCTCTGGTTATTTAAAGGGGACATCCAACCATGAGATATGTATTTTGGAAGCATCATACCGCTACTATTCGCCATATCATTGTTTTTATCATGGGTATTTACCTTGGATTTTTTATCTGCTTATACTTTCATGGAGAACAATTAGATCAATTAATGGAACAAAATGAACAGTTAAGTATTTCATTAAAGGATACAAATAAAGAATTAGAAATATATAAGCAGGAACAAAAGCAACGAAAAATCCCCCTGATTAAAAGCATAAAGTTCCATTTTACTGAGAAGGTGGACCCTTTCATTGAAACAGAATTATTAAAGACACTAATGAATGAAACTTACTTTTTGATAGGAAAAAAAGTAGATGATGTAATAAAATCTCCTGAATTTATTTATCAGCTACTAAATAATAAAACCTTCCAAGCCAAAGAAAAGCACTTTAAAATAACGATTAAAATTATTTCTATTCATTCTACAACAGAAGTTTGGCTAACTGCTAAAGAAGTGAAACAATGAGTATGAAATATGGCATTCATCGTTAAACTCGTGTAAAATATAAATATACCTATTTTTTTAAAGGAGGCTAAGTATGATTATTAATCGAAAAGAAATTGCTAGAGCCAAAGTAAGAAAAATCAAAAATGGACTCTCTGCTTTTGCTGAAACACAAGAAGTAATAGATTTAGTTAAAAAAGAACTGGAAAAAGAGAATATCCCAGTTCACATCGATCAAACTGCCCAGGGTAGTTGGTTTATTCCAGCAAAAAATCATGCATAATTCAACGCAATGCCCCTCATGATAAACCCGACATTTCTCTTTATGAATTGTCGGGTTTAACTATCTTTCAATAATTTGTGAAGTAATCATTGCTTTACTTACTAATTGATTTTTATGATAAACCTCTACTTCCATTTTCCCAAATTTACGACTAACTTCAATTACCCTCGGACGTATTTCAATTTGGGAATCAATCTGAACAGGCTTGATGAAATAAACAGTAATATTTTCAGGAACTAAATCACCTTTTTTATATTTTCTTAATACCTTATGGGCAGCTTCAATGATCAAGCTAGTTAAGGGACCACTTGCAAGTGAACCTAGCTGGTTGGTCAATTGAGGCGTTACCTCTCCTGTAAAAATAATCCTATCTCCTTCATTCTTCTGTTCTTTAAATTGCTTTAATATGAGATCATCAATGGTATCTCCAATTTGAGGTTGTTTTTGAATATACTGTAGAGCCTTTAAAACATCCTGACGACTGATTACTCCAATCAGTTTCCGATGTGTATTAACAACAGGAATTAATTCTATTCCTTCCCACACCATGACATGAGCCGCAGAGGCAATTGAGGTTTTTCCTACTACTGTAATAGGGTTTTTCGTCATAATCTTATCAATTTGTATAGATTTATCCTTTCCAACAACATCCTTCGACGTAACAATTCCAAGTAATTTCATCTGTTTATCTACAACTGGAAAACGACTATGCTTTGTTTTTTCTACTAATTGATGCCAATCCTCTATGGTATGGTAATATTGTAAATAAAGCACTTCCTTTTGATCATGAATAATATCCTCTACCATCATGATTTCTTTTTTTATTAAGCGATCATAAATGGCACGATTAATAATAGAAGCAACTGTAAATGTATCATAGCTTGTCGAGATAATAGGCAGTTCCATTTCATCTGCAATTTTTTTTACTTCTTCATTTGTATCAAATCCACCTGTTATAAGAACAGCTGCACCAGCCTTTAAAGACAATTTGTGAGCCTCATATCGATTCCCTACAATTAACAAGCTACCTGAATCAACATATCTCATCATTGCATCTAACTTCATGGCACCGATAACAAATTTATTAAGCGTTTTATATAGGCCTTCTTTCCCACCCAATACATGTCCATCAACAATATTCACCACTTCAGAAAACGTAAGCTTTTCAATATTAGCTTTTTGTTTTTTTTCAATCCTTACTGTTCCTACTCGTTCAATACTACTTACGTATCCTTGGTTTTCCGCTTCTTTTATTGCACGATAGGCAGTCCCTTCACTAACCTCTATTTCCCGGGCAATCTGACGAACGGATATTTTACTACCTACACTAAGCTTGCTAATGTGTTCTATAATTTTTTCGTGTTTTGTTGACATTTTAATCACCAATCTTCCAGCAAATTCATACCTGTTATATGTTCATTTCTAATTCTGTTCTATTATATTATAACAGATAGCCTTTATTCTATTCAACGATAATTATTGTATATAAAAAAAAGCATCATGTGTATTACATGAATGCCCAGACTGACGAGAAAATCGTCAGGATGACAGCTTGTAAAGAAAGTTCTAGATCAAGGCACGACGCCAGCTAGGAATCGCAGCGTATACAGAAATACGTAAGAGTCCTAGCTGGAGGAGTAACGCAGAGATAGGGCTTTATCTACAAGCTGAGGCATCATGTGTATTACATGAATGCCTTTTTTCTCTCTTTCTGAATTTTGATGATATCCTGTTCTTTTTTCCTTAATTGATATTTTGTTAATCGTTTAAACCTATTGCGTTTTTCTTCGTCCATACCAATCAATTGATCGAGCTGTTCGCCAACAACTAAAAAGGCAAATAATAACCAAACACCACTAAACAATACTTCCTTCCATTCAGAATGAAAGATAGGAATTCTTGGCACAGCGTAAAAAAGAGTAGCAAAAGAAAAAATGAGATAGATTATCGATTTTAGCAAATGGACACCTCCTCGTCATAAGAGTATGTCCCTTGATTCAAAAAAAGAACAAGGTTATCTACAATGTCACCCAATCGTTAAATGGAAGAACCTCTCCATCGATCCCTTTTTCCTTGATACGTTCCACATATTGATAAGGATCCTGTTTGATAACTGGAAACGTATTATAATGGATCGGAATCACCTTTTTCGCCTTTACCCATTCTGCTGCAAGCAAAGCATCTTCTGGGCCCATTGTAAAGTTGTCACCAATCGGTAAGAAAGCAACATCTAATTGTTCTCTTTCTAAAAGCTTCATATCACTAAATAACCCTGTATCACCAGCATGATAAATTTTATTCCCGTCCAGTTCAAGGATAACCCCACTTGGCATGCCAAGATACATAATCTCCTGATTTTCTTCATTAATAATGCTTGATCCATGAAAAGCGGGAGTTACTTTTACCTTTCCAAAATCAAAAGCAAAGCTTCCGCCAATATGCAACGGGTGAACTTTTACTCCCTTCCAGCTCATATACGTTGCAAGTTCATAAGGAGCTATAATCGTCGCATCATTGTTCTTTGCAATCTGGACAGCATCACCAATATGATCTTCATGTCCATGTGTAATATAAATGTAATCCACATTAACCTCTTCGACAGCAACTTCTGCATGCGCATTTCCCGTAATAAAAGGATCAATAATGATTGAAGCATTATCACCTATCAATTCAACTGCACTATGTCCATGATAACGAATTTTCAAAATGGTTAATCCTCCTTTTTATAAATCTTTTCTAATGATGCTGTTAATATTCGATTAATATCAGAAAATAAGATACTTAATTTTTCTTCTGCTTGAAGTAATTCCATAATCTTTGGATACTTACTTAAGGATTCATATAGCTTATTTGCCTCTTCTAGTTCATCCTGCTCTAGCTGAATTCCCTGCATCTGCTTCTGATGGATTTCATATTGCTTTCTGCGAAAGGTATCGATTAGCATCATGTGGTCTTTATTTGTCATTACTTTTTCCGAAAGATCTTTTACCTTTATGTAATTCTCATCCTGTTCAATTACACTTGCCAATTCATGCGCCTTATCATATGGGTTAGGCATGCTAACACTCCTTTTAATAAGTCTTCTATATTATCTATTTTCTATTTATTCTTGTAATCCTTCTATATAAATCATATTAATTAAAAAATAAGATATAACATCCCTTGAATAAATCCTATCCCACCACCCAAAACTCCTCCAAAATAGGTAATCATTTTCAATTCTCGACCTGCAACCTCTATCAACATTTTTTCTAACTTTTCTAATGAAAATCCCTTTACCTGTTCACTTACCACATCTGATATAGATAAATAATGAAACACCTTGTCCAATTTCTTCTCTATCAAATCAAGAAAAAAGCTATAGATTTTTTCAATAAATCGATTGGATTCTAGGTAAGATATTAATTGTTCCATAGACATTTCGTCAAAGGTTCGAATTCCTTTAGCAACTATATTATCCACTTCTTTGCTTATCACTTCATTATACTTTAATAACCAAACTCCTAGTGACTCTCTTTTTATTTGTTCCCATTCCTTTAATAAAATCTTTTGTAATGCTGCCTTTGTTGTATCCTGCTTTAATAGTTGCTCTAAATAATCTAGCAGCTTCTGTTGGATTTGTTCACCCTCTAAGAGTAATCCTGCAAAATAACCTAACATGCTTTTCCCTTCTAAAGCTTGTTTGAGTGATGTGTCCAACCAACGTTTCCCTTCTATCGTATGCAAATACCTTGTTAATTCATATAAAAATGCTTCGGATAAGAATTCTATTTGTTTTTCTATTATGGTTAACGTTTCCTCAGATAATACTCTTTCTAATGTAGCTTCCTTCACCTTGGGGTGATGTAATAATGCAAAAACCTTGTCCTTACCAAGCTGTTTTCCTTGCTCTCTCCAATCATCATTCACATAACGTTTCAATAGTTCACCAACCGTTGTATTGTTTTCCTTTTTATAAGCTTTTAATTTTTCTGTCAATCGATGAAAAAGTTGTTCCCTTAAACCGAAATCGTCCATAAACTGTTGTAGGCCTTCTGCAGTAAATAAATAACCTTCAACCATTTCTCCTAATTTCAAAGCTATTTCATCTCTTCTCTTTGGAATTAATCCTGGAGTAAATGGAAGTTTTCTTTTCCCGATTTTTATCGGATAAAAAGGATGAAACAACATCTTTATTGCTAATGCATTTGTGAATAATCCAATAATCATTCCAATAACAATAGAAAAAAATACAAAGTACATATCATATCCCTCTTTTCTAGATGTTAGAAGTGGAAGGTGGGAAGTGAGATTCTCACCTCTATCTTTATTAAGGCCTTTGCCTAACACCATGTTATTTCCCCATACATATTATGAAGTAGCCTATTTTTGTAGTTTGGAAGGGGTATCAATATGACGATATTTACTATTCAAAATGAACAAACTATCAATCGAGCAAGTATCATCTATACAAATCCATCCCTGATCCAAAAATTAAACCTTCCCATAAACGAACCATTCGTACTCACCTATGGTCATAAAAAAGTAAATGTTATGGTTTTTGCAAGTGCTAGTAAAGGTAATTTATTAATCATTCCCTCTCAGATAGCTAAAAAACTACTACTACCTAATGGCATTCAAATCCATGCAAAATATACCAATAATAACGAATTGCAGTTAGGTCCTATATTAGGCATTTTAATTCAAAACATTCAAAAGAATCAACCCCAACTTCCCTTTGGTAAATTCACTTCATTTGCACAAGAGGTCATTCAAATCGCTCAAACAAAAGGTGTGCTTGCATATCTTTTTACCATCCAAGATATCAATCAAGAAAATGATTTTGTAACAGGATGGACATTTAAAAATAATAAATGGGAAAAAAGTAGCTTTCCAATTCCTGATGTGATTTATAATCGTATTTCCTCTAGAACATTAGAAAAAAATTTACACGATACACTGGAACAGCTGCAAAACCATTATCATTTTATCCTATTTAATCATCATTTTCTAAATAAGTGGGAGGTTTATCAAAAATTAAACTCTACTCCAATAAATAAAATGATGCCAAGAACTGTTTTATATAAAGGACTGCTTTCCGTAAAAGAAATGCTACAAAAATATCCTGTCATTTACTTAAAACCAACAAACGGCGCTTTAGGTCAAGGAATTATTCGTATAGAAAAAAAAACAGATATGTATCAAGCTCAATTTACCAGACCACAAGGTTCCGTTACAAAGGAGTTTCAGACATTAGAGAAAATGAGTAAGTATTTACATCCACGAATAGCAAATCGTTCTTATCTAGTCCAACAGGGTTTACAGCTTATTCATTATCAAAACCGACCCATTGATTTTCGAATACTCGTTCAAAAAAATAGAATAGGAGAATGGGCCATTACCTCAATGGTCGCTAGAATTGCGAATGATCAACACATTGTTTCCAACCTAGCTCAGGGTGGGACACAAAATAAAGTAATGGAGACCATTCACTTAGCTGATGCTGTACTAGCAAAAAAAATAACGAGACATCATTTCAAAAGCTATGCTTTATCCATTACTAAACAGCTTGAAGCTGTTATCCAAGGTCATTTTGCCGAGTTAGGTATTGATATCGGATTAGATACAAAAGGGCGATTATGGTTACTAGAGGTTAATTCCAAACCCTCAAAAACAGGAGATACAAAGCTAAATGAAAACGAACCGAGACCTTCTGTTAGTCGGCTAATTCAATATGCTATTTATATCAATGGTTATTACGAAAAAAAGAAAAAACAGAATAAAAAGCTCTATAGGTCAGGTGGGAGGCAATGAACAATCCTATATTAGGAATTATGGCATGTCAATTAAAAAAAAATTTATTCCATGAAAAAGGTTTTTACCAATTACTACAACAATACGGAAAAACAAAAAATATTCTTGTCTATGTATTTTATCCGGACAGCA
>JAENYW010000013.1 GCA_016841555.1 Tepidibacillus decaturensis | reverse complement strand
AATACATCTTTTGTCTGATAAGCTAGAGAGTCTAATGTAGCACGTACAAAATGCTCACGGGAAGTACCTCTGGTTAATCCGAAAATAGCTCCTCTTGCATTCATATTCCAATAAGGGGCACCTAAGCCTGTAAATGCTGGAACGACATATACGCCGTCACTGGAATCTACTTTAGATGCCAATTCCTCTGATTGTGGAGCGCTTTCAATCATTTTCAAACCATCCCGAAGCCATTGAATAGCAGCTCCTGCAACGAAAATACTTCCCTCAAGTGCATATTCTACCTTTCCATCTACGCCCCAAGCAATCGTTGTAAGAAGTCCATTTTTGGAAGGTACAGCTTTTTCGCCAGTATTCATCAGCATAAAGCACCCTGTACCGTATGTATTTTTTGCCATTCCAGCTTCGAAGCACGCCTGACCAAACAACGCTGCTTGCTGATCGCCAGCAACTCCTGAAACAGGTACTTCTTTCCCAAAGAAAACGTCGGATTGCGTTGTTCCGTAGATCTCAGAGGAAGGTCTTGCTTCCGGCAACATATTTGCTGGAATATCTAACATCTGCAATAATTCTTTATCCCATTCTAATGTATGAATATTAAATAGCATGGTTCTGGATGCGTTGGTATAATCGGTAACATGGGACTTACCACCTGTCAGCTTCCAAATCACCCATGAGTCAATGGTTCCAAAAAGTAAATTTCCTTTTTCTGCTTCTTCTCTGGCTCCTTGTACATTGTCTAAAATCCATTTAACCTTTGTTCCTGAGAAATAAGCATCAATGACAAGTCCCGTTTTTTCGCGTACCATCGGCTCATAGCCTTTTTCCTTTAAGTCATCACAAATATCTGCTGTTTGACGGCTTTGCCATACAATCGCATTGTAAACTGGCTTCCCAGTATTTTTATCCCACACTACGGCAGTTTCCCGTTGATTGGTTATACCAATAGCTTCAATTTGATCCGGCTCTACATTGTGGTTCTCGAATAAATCACCCAAAACCGATTGAATGGAATCCCAAATTTCATTTGCATCATGCTCAACCCATCCAGGTTGTGGATAAATTTGCGTAAATTCCTTTTGAGTCATGGCTATAATCTCGCCTTTTTTATTGAATAAAATAGTTCTTGAACTTGTTGTCCCTTGGTCTAACGATAAAATATATTTTTCTTTCATTTTAACCCCTCCTATGCACCTATTTTATTACTTTTCAATACGACCTGATTTTCTTTGTTATCCTGTATAACCGCAATAATGATTATAACCAATGTGACTAACCCAACTACCCAAAAAAGCGGATAATTTTCCCCTAAAAAGACCACTTTGTAAAATAATGCGCCTAATGCTCCACCGATGATCGGACCTACTACAGGTACCCAAGCATAGGACCAATCTGATGATCCCTTTCCTGCAATCGGTAAAATAAAATGAGCGATTCTTGGTCCTAAATCTCTGGCAGGGTTAATGGCATACCCAGTGGTTCCTCCAAGAGAAAGACCTATACTTACAATTAGAAAACCAATAATCAACGGATTAAGTCCTTGTGTGAACTCATTTGCACCAATAAACAATATGGCTAAAACTAAGACAAATGTACCTATGATTTCACTAAGTAAATTGGCAGCATAAGAACGGATAGCAGGTCCAGTTGAAAACACTGCAAGCTTAGCCCCTTGATCTTCAGTTTCTTTCCAATGAGGAAGATAATGTAACCAAACAAGAACTGCCCCCAAAAAGGCTCCAAGCATTTGCGCCAAGATATATCCAGGAACATCCGCCCATGGAAATGAACCTATCACTGCCAAACCAATCGTAACTCCAGGATTTAAATGAGCATCACTTACACCACCAACCGCATAAACCGCCATGGCTACAGCTAATCCCCAAGCTACTGTGATGACAATCCAACCAGAATTTTGTGCTTTAGACTTGTTAAGAACAACTCCTCCTACTACTCCTCCTCCTAAAATAATAAGAATCATTGTACCAATTACTTCCCCTAAAAATGCTGACATTTCGTTTCCCCCTCATTAATAAAATATCCCCAAGTTTACAAACAACCATTATTTTTATTAAATACCTTATTATACCACCTCGTTTTTTGGCATGTGAAAAGAGACCAAAATAAAATACCCTTAAAAAGGTTTTATTATTGGTCTCCAAATCTCCACCACAGATATTAACTTGATTTCATTATCATACAAAAAGAAAACGCTGTCAATTATTTTTTTTAATTTTCAAAATTATTTCCCATTAAAACTTGGAGGTTATCTCAAGCTGAAGCTGATGAGGAATCAGCTTCAGCTTATAGGACGAAAGGGCTCTGGAGGCTCATTTATTCTACCAAAATGATAGAGTATCGCTTCTGCAGTCCTTACCGATGCTTTACCATCTCCATAAGGATTTGTTGCTTTTGCCATGGCTTCATACTCCACTTTATTTGAAAGTAGGTTATGAGCAGTCTGATAAATTTTTTCTTCATCCGTTCCAACCAATTTTAGCGTTCCTGCATCAATTCCTTCTGGACGTTCTGTTGTATCTCGTAATACTAATACTGGAACTCCAAAGAATGGCGCTTCCTCTTGAATCCCCCCTGAGTCTGAAAGAATTAGGTGAGCTCTAGATTGGAAATTATGAAAATCAACCACGTCTAAAGGTTTAATTAAATGAATTCGCTCATGATTTGCTAAGATTTTTTGAGCAGTTTCTTGAACAGCAGGATTTAGATGAACGGGATAAACTACAACAACATCTTCATGTCTATCCACTAAACGTCTTATAGCTCTAAACATCCGTTCCATCGGCTCTCCTATATTTTCTCTCCGATGGGAGGTTACTAGTATTAATTTTTTATTCTCTATTGTATTTAAGACTGGATGAGAATAGTCCTTTTGTACGGTTGTTTTAAACGCATCAATCACTGTATTTCCTGTAACAAAAATCCGTTTTCTTGGTTTATTCTCTAAGAGAAGGTTTTCCGCTGAGAGATCAGTAGGGGCAAAATATAGATCAGACAACACATCCGTTAGTTGGCGGTTCATTTCTTCAGGGAAAGGTGAATATTTTTCCCATGCTCGAAGCCCTGCTTCTACATGCCCTACAGGAATCTGCAGATAAAATGCAGCTAAGCTAGCAACAAAGGTTGTGGTGGTATCCCCATGAACCAAGACGATGTCTGGTTTTTCTTTTTCCATTACTCCTTGTAATCCATCTAAAATGCGAATGGTAATATCCTTCAAAGACTGCCTTGATTGCATAATATCTAAATCATAATCAGGGATGATTTCAAATATATCTAATACTTGATCTAACATTTCTCGATGCTGCGCTGTTACACAAACAATACATTCAAAATCTGTTTTTCTTTCTTTAAGTTCTTTCACTAATGGTGCCATTTTTACAGCTTCTGGTCTTGTACCAAAAATGGTCATTACTTTGATTTTTTCCATTTCACTTCTCCTTATTTCGTCCCAAATAAACGATCCCCAGCATCCCCTAGCCCAGGTACAATATATCCGTGGTCATTCAATTTTTCATCTACTGCTGCAACATATACGTCTATATCATCATGATCTGCTTGAATTCGTTGAACTCCTTCAGGTGCTGCAATCAAACACATCAATTTAATATTTTGTGCTCCTTCTTCTTTAAGTAGTTTTATGGCGGCAGAAGCAGACCCACCAGTTGCAAGCATTGGATCAATAACAATTAAATCACGTTCAGCTATATCTGAGGGTAATTTTAAATAGTATTTTACTGGTTCTAAGGTTTCAGGATCTCGATATAGTCCTACATGTCCCACCTTTGCAGCAGGAATAATTTTTAATATGCCATCTACCATTCCTAACCCTGCTCGCAGAATAGGAACGAGACCAATTTTTTTACCTGCTACCATCTTTGTCTTTGCTTCTCTAACAGGTGTTTCTATCGTAACTTCCTCTAGCGGTAAATCCCGAGTGATTTCATAAGCCATTAACGTAGCTACCTCGTCAACTAGTTCACGAAATTCCTTGGTTCCTGTTCTTTTATCGCGTATGTAGGTTAACTTATGTTGAATTAATGGATGGTCAAAAACATATAGCTTGGACATTAAAAATCCCCCTTAAATATACATTATCATTCTTAAAAAAATAGAAATGATGACTTCATTTCAGAAAGAAAGCTACCTCATAGAACGTTCGATGAAATAGCTTCTTATTAGCATGTTTTAACCTTTAATATGCCAAATCTTGGTATAGTGGGAATCGACTAACCAAATCCTTCACCTTTTGTTTTGCCTTGTTAAGAATCGTTTGATCTTCTGGATTGTTCAGTGTCATGGAGATAATCTCTGCAATTTCCTCCATTGCTTCTCCGTTCATCCCTCTTGTTGTAACAGCTGCTGTTCCTATTCTAATACCACTAGTAATAAATGGACTTGCTTGATCAAAAGGAATTGCATTTTTGTTTACAGTAACTCCTACTTCATCTAATATATGTTCTGCATCTTTACCTGTAATATTTTTATTAGTGAGATTGATTAGAATAAGATGATTATCTGTTCCACCTGAAACTAAGGTGAATCCTCTTTCCTTTAAGGCTTTTGCTAATTGCTTGCTGTTTTCAATGATTTGCGCTGCATATTCCTTAAATTCTGGCTGAAGTGCTTCGCCAAATGAGACTGCTTTTGCAGCAATCACATGCATCAAAGGTCCACCCTGCATACCTGGGAAAACCGTTTTGTCAATTGCTTTGGCATATTCCGATTTTGTTAAAATCATCCCACCTCGAGGACCTCTTAAGGTTTTATGGGTTGTTGTTGTTACGAAATCTGCATATGGTACAGGGTTTGGATGAAGACCTGTAGCTACTAAGCCAGCTATGTGAGCCATATCTACCATCATCAATGCGCCTACTTCATTCGCTATTTCTTTTATTTTAGCGAAATCGATCATTCTTGGGTAAGCACTTGCACCTGACACTATCAGCTTTGGCTTATACTCTATTGCCATTTTTCTTAATTCTTCGTAGTCTATTTGCTCTGTTTCTTGATCAACACCATAGGAAACAAAATTATAAAGAAGCCCTGAAAAATTGACAGAACTTCCATGGGTTAAATGTCCACCATGGGCTAAATTCATTCCTAATACGGTGTCTCCAGGCTTTAGCACTGTAAAATAAACAGCCATATTTGCCTGAGCTCCTGAATGAGGCTGTACATTAGCATGGTCAGCTCCAAATAATTCCTTTGCTCTTTCCCTTGCTAGATCTTCTGTAATATCTACATATTCACATCCACCATAATAACGTTTTCCGGGGTATCCTTCTGCATACTTATTAGTTAGGACTGTACCTAAAGCCTCTAATACTGCTTCGCTGACAAAGTTTTCTGAAGCAATCAATTCAATTTTTTCGCGTTGACGATTTAATTCAAGTTGAATCGTTTCTGCTACTTTTGGATCCTTTTGCTTAAGTATTTTCATTATCTTCCTCCCGTTCTTGTGGTATTAACATGATTCCCCATCTATCTTTTCTTCATTTGCTTCAACGGAAGATGGTTTCCTTTATTCTAAGGCGTACTGAGCTCGTTCACCACCAATTAATTTTGGTCTTGTTTTGACCATTGTTACGTGAGCTTCACCAATTTTCTTTATAGAAGGTCGGACAGGTACTGCAACATGCTTTACATGCATACCAATAAATGTATCCCCTATATCTATTCCTGCATCTGCTTTGATAAATTCCACTACGACAGGTTCTTTCATTTGATAAAAAGCATATGTCGCCATTGCTCCACCGGCATTTCTATGTGGTATGACAGTAACAATATCTGATAAAAATTTTTCTGCTGTTTCTTTTTCTACGACTAAAGCTCGATTAATATGCTCACATCCTTGAAAAGCTAAATGGAAGCCATAGATATCCTTTATTTCTATTATACCTTCATAGATAGCTCTTGCTACTTCTTGACTACCATTCGAACCTATATGACTACCAAGCACTTCACTAGTACTAACACCAAACACAAGGAGATGCTGATCATTAATAGGAAATGCTTGAAGTAAATCCTGAAGCAATGCTTGTACATCTGCTTTAATCGCATCAACATTCATTGTCAATCATCCTTTACGTACCTTTTCATATTGACTGATTTTATTTATTCGACGTTCATGGCGTCCACCTTCAAATTCTTCTCCTAACCAAATTCGGGCAATCTCTTCCGCTATAAGAAATCCTGTTGTACGTCCTCCAAGACAAAGTACGTTAGAATCATTGTGCTGCCTCGTTAATTTGGCTGTATAACTATCATGAACCAACGCTGCCCGTATACCATCTACTTTATTTGCTGAAACGGACATGCCAATTCCTGTTCCACAGATTAAAATTCCTCGATCTACTTCTCCGTTAGCTACCTTCTCAGCAACAGGAATTGCGTAGTCAGTGTAATCCACCGATTCAACACTATCTGTTCCTAAATCCTCATACTCAATTCCCATATCTTCGATAACCTTCTTGATATGTTCTTTTAATTCATAGCCACCATGATCCGCACCAATTGCTATTTTCACTTCATTGTCCTCCGTTTCTCTTACCATCTTTTCACATGACATGATGTCATTAACTAAAACCGATTTTAACATAATTATTAACATACTCCAAGCCAATTATGCTTAGCATCAACATATTATTAACAATCAGCATTATTATAATCAAGTGATAAAGAATATAAAAATAAGAGCTGTCTTCCTGATAACTTTCTCATCAGTCTGAGAGTTTAATCTCAGCTTGTAGATAAACCCCAATTTCAGCGTTTCTCCTTCATCTAGGACTTTTACGTATGTATGAATACGTTACAATCCCTAGATTTCGTCGCGCCTAACCTTGGGGTTTCTTTACAAGCTCTATTATCATGCATTTATTTATAGAGTAAATTTTTTTATCGTATCTTTTAGCTTATAGGATGTTTCTTTTAAATATTGTGCTTTTGCGGAAACTTCTTCCATAAACGCGGTTTGCTCTTCGGTCGTTGAAGCAACCTCCTCCGCTCCTGCAGAAGTTTGCTCTGCTACAGAAGCTACTTTTTTAGCTTCATTTAATGTCTCTTGGATATGATAGGTTTGCTTTTCAATAATCTGATTAATTTCTGCAATTGAGGAAACTACTTGATTTACCGATTTTTCCATATTCGATAGCATGCTTTTTGTACCTTCGCCCCGTTCTGATTCTCTAGATGCTAATGCTACCTGCTCCCCTATTTGTCCAACTACATTTTTCACTTCTATTTGCATCTGTTTTATTAAATCCCCAATATTTTGAACAGCTTTAGAGCTTTCATCAGCTAACTTCCGAACCTCGTTTGCTACGACTGCAAACCCTTGTCCATGCTCTCCTGCCCTAGCCGCTTCTATTGACGCATTTAAGGCTAATAGGTTGGTCTGCTCCGCAATACCTCCAACTACATTGGTAATCGTTCCGATTTCTGTTGCGTGCTTTTCTAATTTATTTACTACTGTGATTGACTGCTGATTCGTATCTGCTATTTGATGTAGTCCTGTCACAAGCTTTTGAATAACTTCTATACTCTCTTTAATCATCTCTTCCATTTGCTGCGAAAATTCCTTGGTATAGCTTGCCTTTTGCTTCACTTCATCTGATAGGTGAGTTACTTCATTCATCAAGTCAACTGTAGCATTCGTAGCAACCGCTTGCTGCTCTGCTCCCATAGCTATTTCTTCAATGGTTGTAGAGATGTTTTCTGCTGATTTTGCTGCATGATCTGATGCTTCGGTAAGTTCTTCGACATTTTGATTCGTTTCTTCAAAGTTCTGATGAATGTCCTTCACTATTCCTCGAATACTTTGAAGCATTTGATTAAATGCTATGCTTAATGCCCTTAATTCATCATCTGATTTCATTACCTTCACATCGGAGGTTAAATCACCAGTTGAGACATTTTTAGCAGATTGCTCTAATTCAATAAGGAGCTTGGTTAAGATTTTAGACGCAATATAACCAAATATAGCTGACCAAATAATTCCTAAGCTTAAGGTGCCAATGATAAATCCATTGTCAGAGTAATAGCCTAAAAGGTTTTCAATATAATCTTTTAGAAATATAATAAAAAAAGCACTGGTTGCATAGGTGATGGAAGATAACAAGGTAATCCCCAAGACCATTTTTTTTGTCAAACTAAATTTGAACTTTTTCTTCTTTTGCATAGTCCACCAACTTCCTATAATGAAGGTTATTCTACATTATTTAAGCTATTTCTTGTTTTAATATTATTATTCGACAATATTTTAATAAACCCTTTTACTTATTTAAACTTCATTGACAGAATTAATTTATTTATCGATTCTTCTATTTCCTTTGCTGTTTTACGATATTCTATTATATCTCCACCGTATGGATCAGTAATATCAATAGAAGAAAGCGCTTCTGTATTGAGCTTGTCCAAGGTTTCTTGCTGTTCCTTCCATTCTGAACCAGATAGGACAAATTCCTTTAGAGAGAAAATTTTATCTACCCATTCGGGTGCTTGCTCTATTAATATTCGTTTATGATCTATTGTCATCGTTAAGACTAGATTCGCCCATTCTAGTAGCTCTTCTGATACTCTTTGCGTAGCATGTTTATCCTCCATTCCATACTCTTTGATGATTGTTCTAGCATGGTTGGAGGCTGGATAACCTTCTCCTGTTGCAATGCCAGCTGATTTTATTTGAATATCTAGATTATTTTCCCTTGCTCTCTTTTCTAGAATTTTTGCTGCCATTGGGCTCCGACAGGTGTTCCCTGTACAAACAAATAAGATATTCATCTTTTTTTATTACCCCTTTTCTTATTGCATCCTATCGCTATCCCAGTTAATCCTACACCAAAAATTTAAAGCCAAAGACTAAGAGAATGATCCCACCGAATGCTTCTCCATAATCTCCAACCCAATTGCCAATCTTGTTTCCTAAGGATAATCCTATGGCAGTCATGATTGCTCCGACAATCCCAAATAGGATAATAGCTATCCATAGATGAATAGAGAATAGCCCAAGGGATAGTCCTACGGATAAAGCATCTAAGCTAACGCTAAAAGCAAGAACTATGAGTCCAATACCAGTTGTTTGATCTAATGTACGGGCACTATTCCCAATAATGGAGCCCCAAAGCATATTCGCTCCTAAATAGATTAACAATCCTCCACCTATAATCGTTGCAATATTCCCTATCATAGCCAACAGATAATGACCCATGATGATACCAAAAAACGGCATTATAACATGAAATAACCCAATGGTAGAACTAATTTTACTAATTTGCAGCAAGGATAATTTTTTTATTCCAATCGCTATCCCCAAGGAAAATGCATCCATTCCTAAAGCAATAGCCATCATGAAAAAAGTGATCATTTGTCCTAATTGAACATTCCAATTCACAAGAATCCTCCTCACATAATCTTGTCTATCCAAATTATGCAAGGATAACCTCATTCATGATTAAAGATTGTCTACATCGATAATTTTATGTCCTGCCGCCTTTCGCAGGCGATTCATAATAGCTAAACCAATCCCTGATTCGTCTACACTTTCAGTTAATATAAAATCAACACCTTGAATATCAAAGGTTCTTAATGCTTGATATAATTGCTCTGCCATTGGATATAGATTATCCTTCGATCCATAGGCTATTATTGAATCAGCTAGAGGAAAATAATCCTTATGCTCTTCAATAGTTAATATTCCAACTTTCTTCCCTAATTTAATTTGTTTTTCAATGAGTTGCTTCATCTGTTCTATTCTTCGATGTTCCTCTCCTTGAACAATCCACATTTCTCCTAATGGTGCATAATGGGTATATTTCATACCAGGGGAGCGCGGTTTCTCCTGTTGGTGTTGTATAGCTGGGTCTAATGTAACTTGACCTAATACCTGCTGTAATTGCTCCAACGTTATTCCACCTGGTCTTAAAATCGTAGGTATGATTCCTGTCATATCGATTACAGTAGATTCAATTCCTATACCTGTAGACCCTCCATCTACTATCCCATCAATTAAACCATCTAAATCCTGCTTTACATGATCTGCCGTGGTAGGACTTGGTTTTCCTGAACGATTAGCACTAGGGGCAGCAATAGGTAAATTAGCTGCTTTGAGGATGGATAATGCGACAGGGTGATCCGGCATACGAACTGCTACGGTAACTAAACCTGCTGTGACTAATTCAGAAATCCCTTCTTTTCTTTTAAAAATAATTGTTAAAGGACCAGGCCAAAATTCTTCGATGAGTCGTTTGCTTTTTTCACTCAATTCCTCATCAATCAATAAGGAAAGCTGTTGTGTTGAAGCAATATGTACGATTAGGGGGTTATCGCTAGGACGACCCTTTGCAGCAAAAATTTTTTTGACTGCCGCAGTTTCAAGGGCATTCGCGCCTAAGCCATATACAGTTTCTGTTGGAAAGGCAATTACCTCCCCCTGTTTTAATCGTTCTGCTGCTTCTACAATAGCTGGATGTAATTCATCCACATTTTTATCCACAGTCCATGTTTTTGTATCTATTTTATGCACATTCCTTTTCTCCTATCTATTTCTATCTTTAGAGAATCACGTTTATCTTAACTAACATTAAACTAGAGTTCGTATATAATGTCAAAATTTTTTTGTGTATAGTCAGATAGAGATAGGTATTTGTGCTTAGGTTATAAACAGGATGTGTATAACATGGGGATAACTTTGTTAATAACTATTAAAAAAGCTCGATAGCGTATATCGAGCTTGGTTATTAGAATAGGTTTTTTATGCTTGTTACTATTTTGTTTATTAGTTCAACAAGAAAAAAACGAACTTCAATTTCTTCTTGGCTAGTACTTTCCCTTATTGTAAATTTCGCTTCCGTTTCCGAAGCTAAAACCGCATTACCTGATGACATATCTACAAAGCATAAGGGTGGGAATAAGACACACCACCAATTTTGTCCTTGTCCATCACCTATGGTTACTCGCAATGCTTCATAATCTCCTGCTGGATAAACCATGTTTCCATACATTTTGGTAGGGAAGGGAACGATACCTAATTCTACCTTTGTTGGATTATTATAAGTGAAACCGTGCTCTTCTATCGTATTATCTACAATCTCCTGTAATTCTGATAAGTGCTGGTTGATAATAATTTTAGCTTCTTCTCTACTATCTAATGACCGTACCCACGGTTGAACTGCATTAATGATATTATCTCTAACCTCTCTTTTAAGCCACTGGTCTTCTGGAGCATCACTATTTGCAATAATTCTCAACCGTATTGCTTCATCAGGAATAATATTCCCCTCTGGCGCTGCAACCGCTATGTCTTGTTTTCCACTATCCCAGCTCATCATCAAAACAGAAAAAATAAAAATCATATATAATAGCTTTTTCATTTTGTTTCCCCTCTCATTTCATTCCTCTCTTTAGACACAGTATGGCCAAAAAATGAGGGGGATAAACAAATATCTAATCTATTTTGTTTCTCTTATTCACAAATATTTTGCGATAACTATACGAGGTATCTCTTGAAAGTCTGCTATTATTTTGGTCTGAGACGCTCCAGAGGCCTTGAAAACATTTTTTATTTGTTCAGATTGGTTGATACCAATTTCAAACGCGATTAATCCCGGTTTATGAAGTACTTCTTTCTTTTGATAAATAATCCTTCGATAAAAATCTAGTCCATCCTCACCGCCATCAAGCGCTAAAATCGGCTCATAATCTCTTACCTCTTGCATCAAACCTGAAATATCCTGAGTTGGAATATACGGTGGATTAGAAATAATGAGATGTCCTTTTATATGTTTATCAATGAAAGGCTGTAAAAGATTCCCCTGGTGAAAAATCACATCTGCCTTTAATCGTTCTGCGTTCACTGTAGCGACCTCTACTGCTTTGTCAGAAATATCTACCGTATGTACCTTCCAAGCTTTTCTTTCTAATGCTACAGTTATGGCTATCGCTCCACTTCCTGTCCCAACATCGATGGCAGTAATCGATTGATTACCAAATAATATGTCAGCTTCCTGTAATACGCTTTCAACAAGCTGCTCTGTTTCTGGACGTGGAATTAAGACATTAGGATTAACATGAAAGGTTCTTCCATAAAAATCTTGATACCCAATAATATATTGTAGCGGTTCATGATTGATTCTTCTTTCTATCCAATTGGTTAATTGAACGTTTTTTTCTATAACAATGTCCTCATGGAGATGGAGAAAAAACTGACTTCGTTCCCATTGGTATAAAGCTCTTATCATTACTTCCGCTTCAAGCTCTGCCTGTTGAATATGATGTTTATTTAATAAGGAAGAAGCTCTTGTTTGAGCTTCTTTTATCGTCATCTTCATCTATTTACTCCACATTGGTATTTTTTAATAATTCAGTCTGGTAATGCACCTGAAGTGTAGAAATGACTTCATCTAGTTCTCCGTCTAGTATATAGTCCAGCTTATGAAGTGTTAACCCAATTCGATGATCGGTTACTCGACTTTGTGGAAAATTATAGGTTCGAATACGTTCACTTCGATCTCCTGTTCCAACTTGACTTTTCCTTTCGCTAGCCTGCTTCTCTTGTTCTTCAGCAAGCTGCTTTTCATAAAGTCTTGCTCGCAATACCTTCATTGCTTTATCTTTATTTTTAATTTGAGATTTTTCATCTTGACAGGAGACAACGATTCCTGTTGGCATATGAGTTAATCGGACAGCGGACATCGTTGTATTTACACTTTGTCCCCCTGGACCACTTGATGCAAACGTATCTACTCGAACATCCTTTTCGTTTAATTCTACCTCTACTTCTTCTGCTTCAGGTAAAACAGCTACGGTTGCTGTAGATGTATGAATTCGTCCACCTGATTCT
Source organism: Tepidibacillus decaturensis (assembly GCA_016841555.1). Lineage (GTDB taxonomy): Bacteria > Bacillota > Bacilli > Tepidibacillales > Tepidibacillaceae > JAENYW01. The sequence goes on along the minus strand of JAENYW010000013.1, from coordinate 10,317 downwards.
GTGGAGGGAATACGTTGAACACGATGCGCACCACTTTCGAATTTTAAGTAGCTGTATGCACCTTTCCCATGTATCATAAATACAACTTCTTTAAATCCACCTATTCCTGTAGAATTTGCATCAATCACTTCTATTTTCCATCTTTTTCTTTCTGCATAGCGGGTATACATGCGATAAAGATCCCCAGCAAAAAGCGCCGCTTCGTCGCCACCTGCTGCACCACGTATTTCTACGATAACGTTTTTATCATCATTCGGATCCTTAGGGAGTAGAAGAAACTTTATTTTTTCTTCTAATACTTCTTTTTTTTCTTCTAATTCATCTAATTCCATTTTAACCAACTCACGCATTTCAGCATCTAACTTATCTGCAAGCATTGCTTTTGCATCTTTATGCTCTTCTAATACCTGCTTATATGTTTTATACGTTTGAACTGTTTCTTCTAAGTCAGATTGTTCTTTTGAGTATTTTCTCAGCTTATTTGGATCGTTTAGAACATTACCGTCCATAAGCAGTTCATTTAGTTGATTATAACGGTCTTCTAGTGCAGCTAACCGTTGAAACAATAGTCTCACCTCTATATGAATAGTTTTAAATTAGTGTATAACATTAGAATTATATACTAATTCAATCAATTTTGCGAGACTTATTTCGAGGATGGTAACAACATACTGTAGCTTCCACCTTCTCACCTCTAGAAACTGAAATCCCCCTTTAGTTTACTAAAGGGGGAAAAAGCTTTACTACTGTTTAACGAGAAAAGGTTCTAAAACGGGTATCAAAGTCACGGAAATCCGTCTGATATCGATCATACGGAGTTCCACCCCTTATTCCATCACCAATGTCACGTAAACGTCCAAATAGGTCTGCATCAGAAGTGACAGAAATTGTATACCGATTAGTATAGCTTTTTAAAGCATTGTATACTTTTTGTTCTACTGTCTCTGCTTCATTTCGTTGAACGGAATTGTCTAAATTCAGTCCAACATATGCATTTCCACCTGCTACAACAACAGTAGCATTATCTACTCCTCTTACACGTGCTGCAATATCTGCCATTGCATCTGTATCGGTATTGGCATTAGTTCGGAAGCGATAGGTCTGATTGTTTTGACCATTCATATTATACCCATAACGATTATCATAGCGATTTCCATAAAGGTTATCGTTATTGTAATCATATTTTCTGGTACCGTCATAAGTATATGGCGTTACTGTTCTTCCCATATCACGGTCATAAACGTTTCCTCTAGTTAAGTTTCTATCGCCTAAATTACATGCACTTAATCCAATAACCAATACACTGATTAATAAGAAAGATGTAATTTTTGTACGCAAATGCGTCACCTCCTCAGGAATTATAATTCCCACGAGAAGGCTAAGATATGTTGCATATTTATTCCTTACCGGGTACTTCGTGGCAATGTCTACAGCGAGCTTCATAGCTTTCCGCAGCACCAACTTGAATAATCGGATCATAATAATTTGCTGGTTGTCCATCAATTAAACGTTGCGTTCTTGTTGCAGGATTACCACATTGCACACATATTGCTTGTAGCTTTGTAACAAATTCTGCTTTAGCTAAAAGTAATGGTGTTGGTCCAAATGGTTCTCCACGAAAATCTAAATCTAATCCTGCACAAATAACCCTTTTCCCTCTATTTGCTAGTTCTTCACAAACATCAATAATCTCTTGGGCAAAAAATTGCACTTCATCTATAGCTACGACATTTGTCGTATCGTCTACCTTATGTAATATGTCATGAGGATGAAGTACTGGTTCCGCATCCGTTTGATTTCCACTATGAGAAACAACAGCTACCTCACTATAACGATTATCAACCTCTGGCTTAAACACTTGAACCTTTTGTTTAGCGTATTTAGCTCTTTTTATTCTACGAATCAATTCCTCGCTTTTCCCAGAAAACATACTGCCTGTTATGATTTCTATCCAACCTTCTTTTTTATAATAAAACATAAGTGCATTCACCCCTTAACCCATTACATATCTTTTTTATCTCTGTCAAATATTGATTAATTATCTATGTGATGAAAGAAAAAAGACAAGCTAATTTGCTTGCCTATACCAGGATATTTTTCTAAACTTATCCAAGATTGTATTTCTTTTTAAATTTATCTACACGTCCACCTACATCAACAAATTTTTGTTTACCTGTGAAGAATGGGTGGCATTCAGAACAAATTTCAACCCTAAGATTTTCTTTTACTGAACCTGTTTCAAATGTATTACCACACGCGCATGTAACAGTTGTTATTTTGTAATCTGGATGAATTTCTTGTTTCATCGATCTTTCACCTCTTTCTGCCCTGAATCCTTGTCGAAACAGAGTTTTTCCGCATACAAGTGGAATTATAACATGTTTATAACCTTTATTTCAATACTAATTTTTATGATATTATTTCATCGCTACTTTTTCAAGCTGATCCAAAAATTGTCTATTTGTTTTTGTCTCTCTGAGGTGTTTTATTAGCTGTTCGGTAAAATCAGGTTGATCTGCCATGAGTTTGCGAAGATTCCATATCTTTTCTAGCTCATCTTTATTTGATAATAATTCTTCTCTTCTTGTACTGGACCTAGTAATATCGATTGCAGGAAAAATACGGCGTTCTGCTAATTTACGAACCAAATGTAATTCCATATTCCCTGTTCCTTTAAATTCTTCATAAATAACATCATCCATTCTTGAGCCAGTTTCCACTAACGCTGTTGCTAAAATAGTTAAGCTTCCACCTTCTTCTATGTTTCTTGCCGAACCAAAGAATCTTTTTGGACGATGAAATGCAGCTGGATCAATTCCACCAGAAAGCGTTCTTCCGCTTGGAGGAATTACTAGATTATATGCTCTAGCTAATCGTGTAATACTATCTAAGAGAATAATGACATCTTTCTTTGCTTCTACTAACCTTTGTGCACGTTCTAAAACTAATTCAGCTACTTTTATATGATTTTCTGGAAGCTCATCAAAGGTAGAGCTTATTACTTCCCCTTCTACTGAACGCTGCATATCGGTTACTTCTTCTGGTCTTTCATCTATCAATAAGACCATTAATACGGCATCAGGGTAATTAATGCTAATTGAATTAGCAACCTCCTTTAATAGCATTGTCTTGCCTGCTTTTGGTGGAGCGACAATTAATCCCCTTTGTCCAAATCCAACTGGAGCTAATAAATCTATGATTCTCGTAGATAGATTGATCGGTGAGGTTTCTAAGAGTAATTTTTCTTGAGGGAAAATGGGTGTTAATGCTGGAAAGTGTAGCCTTTGTGCTGCTAATTCAGGACCTTGACCATTTACAGCTTCAACATGAAGTAATCCAAAATATCTCTCATTCTCTTTAGGAGGACGCGCTTTCCCTGATACTAAATCCCCTGTTCTTAAATCAAATTTACGAATTTGTGATGCAGAGATATAAATATCTTCATCACTCGGGAGGTAATTAATCGGTCTTAGAAAGCCATATCCGTCAGAGAGAATATCCAATACCCCTTCCATAAACATCAACCCTGCTTTTTCTGCTTGGGCCTTTAATATTGAAAAAATAAGTTCCTTTTTCTTCATCTTCCCATAATAGGGTATTTCAAAATTTTTGGCTAACTGATAAAGATCAGTTAATTTTTTCGTCTCTAATGTTACTATACTTAAATTGTCCATTTCCTTGGCACCTACTTTTATCGACAAATTAACATTACTCCATTCTAGCCTATTTGTTGTAGTTTATACAAACATTATTTAATAAGCAAATTTGGTTTACTTTCTAAACGATGGGTTCCATCTATTACCCTAATCGTTCCTGTTTTTGCTCTCATAACGATAGATTGGGTTGTTGCAGTTGTTCCATGAAAATGAACCCCTTTTAATAATTCCCCATCCGTCACTCCTGTTGCTGCAAAAATTGCATCGTCCCCTTTTACCAAATCTTTCATTCTTAACACTTGATTAGGATTAATCCCCATTTTTGCACATCTTCGCTCTTCATCTTCATTTTGAGGTAGAAGTTTTCCTTGGATTTCACCACCAAGGCACTTTAGCGCAACTGCTGCTAATACTCCTTCTGGCGCACCACCAGATCCAAAAAGAATATCTACACCAGTATCTTCAAATGCTGTATTAATTGCTGCAGCTACATCACCATCACTAATTAGCTTAATTCTTGCCCCAGATTCTCTAATCTCTTGGATTAAATTATTATGACGTTCACGATCTAAAACAACAGCAGTTACATCTGTAATATCTTTGCTTAAAGCATTCGCTACTGCTTGTAAATTTTCTTTCACACTAGCATTTATATCGATTTTCCCAGCAGACTTTACCCCAACAGCAATCTTATCCATATACATATCTGGAGCATGCAGCAAATTACCCTTGTCTGCAATCGCTACGACCGCTAATGCGTTCCATAATCCTTTAGAAACAATATTGGTCCCTTCAATTGGATCCACTGCAACATCAACTTCTGGACCTTGTCCTGTACCTAGTTTTTCTCCAATGTAGAGCATTGGTGCTTCATCCATTTCTCCTTCTCCAATAACGACTGTCCCTATCATTGGAATGGTATCAAATACTTTTCTCATGGCTGAAGTCCCAGCATCATCCACTTCATTCTTCAAGCCTTTTCCCATCCATCTCGCTGCAGACAATGCAGCAGCTTCTGTTACACGAACTAGCTCTAGAGTCAAACTCCTCTCCATAATAATTGACCTCCTTCTTTCTCTCCTTTACCCTATACCTATCATATCACGTACGAAGGGTTAACAACGCTTGGTTTTTCATGGTTATTCCATTAATATCCATATGTTTGCCCCTAAGGATACCAGTTTTTTCTCTATATGTTCATATCCTCGATAGATATGATAGATTTCACTTATCTCTGTAAGTCCTTCTGCAGCTAGCGCAGCTATAAGTAACGCAGCACCGGAGCGAATGTCATTCATTTTAACATGTGTCCCTTGAAGTTCTACTGGTCCTTCAAATATTGCATTATCTTCTTCTACTCTTACTTTAGCTCCCATTCTTCTCAATTCATCAATATGATGAAAACGTGAAGAGAAGACGTTGTCCGTAACCATGCTCGTACCTTTTGCTTTTGTCAGCAATACACTAAACATCTGTTGCAAATCAGTAGGGAACCCGGGATAATAATAGGTTTTTAAATCCACAGATTTATAAAAGGATTGCCCTATAACGCGAATGGTTTCTTCTTTCTCTTCAACAATTGCCCCAATTTCCCTTAGCTTTGCTGATAAGGCTTCCAAATGCTCTGGTATTATTTGATTTACACTTATATCACCAGCTGTAGCTGCTGCCAAAATCATAAAGGTACCTGCTTCTATTCGATCTGGAATAATCGCGTGCCTACATCCATTTAGATGAGAAGCTCCTTGTATTTTTATGATATCTGTACCAACACCCGTAATTTTTACTCCCATGGAGTTTAATATGGTTGCTACATCAACAATTTCTGGTTCTTTTGCTGCGTTTTCTATGGTTGTTATTCCATTTGCTTTTGCAGCAGCAAGCATGATATTTATCGTTGCTCCTACACTTACTGTATCTAAGAAAACCCGATTTCCCTTTAACGATGTCGCTTTAATATGAATGTACCCTGACTCATTGGTTATTTCTGCACCAAGGCTTTGAAATCCTTTTATATGCTGATCAATAGGACGATATCCTACATTACAACCCCCTGGCAACCCAACCATTGCTTCATTAAATTTCCCTAGAAGTGCACCCATTAAGTAATATGATGACCTCAGTTTTTTAATTTTTTCTTGAAGCACAGGCTTCGGTCTCATCATGGTAGGATCAATCATTATATTGTTGTTTTCGTATTCTATTATAGCGCCTAGTTCTTGAAGTAATTCAGCAAGTATATGTACATCACTTATATCAGGAAGATTTTCAATATACACTTTAGAATCTGCTAATATGGCAGCAGGAATAACAGCAACTGCACTATTTTTTGCACCGCTGATTGTAATTGCACCTGATAAGCGTTCCCCACCTCTAATCATTAACTTGCTCAATTGTATACCCTCCTATCACTGACATCTATCATCTATTAAATACGAAAATTTGCTATCTGTTGGTTTGTTTATTATTATGCTTGTATGTTTAAAAAAAGCATCTCAATTTAAGCTTTCAGCTCAATTGGTGCTTTTTTGTTTATGTTTAAGCTTATGCTTGAGATTTTTCCCAATCAGCAATAAATTTTTCTATTCCTATATCAGTTAGTGGGTGTTTGGCCATTTGCTCTAAAACATTATAAGGTACAGTTGCAATATCGGAGCCAGCTTTTGCTGCTTCTGTTACATGCATTGGATGCCTGATGCTTGCAGCAATGATTTCTGTTTGAATGTTGTAGGTGACAAAAATCTGATGAATATCTTCAATTAATATCATACCATCATGTCCAATATCATCTAATCTACCTACAAACGGTGATACATAGGTAGCTCCAGCTTTAGCAGCCATTAAGGCTTGATTTGCGGAGAATACTAGTGTCACATTGGTTTTAATTCCTTTTTGACTAAGTATATGAACTGCCTTTAATCCCTCTAACGTCATTGGAATTTTTATTACAATATTGTCAGATAGCTTTGCAAATTCTTCTCCTTCTTCTACCATTTGCTCTGCTTTTAATCCTATAACTTCTGCACTAATCGGTCCATTTACAATGCTTGTAATTTCCTTTATTACATCTATTAATTCTCTACCTTCTTTAGCAATTAATGATGGATTAGTGGTTACACCAGAAAGTATTCCCCATTCACTAGCTTTACGGATTTCTTCTACATTCGCTGTATCAATAAAAAATTTCACTATTTATGCCTCCTCGTATGAACATTTGAAATCGGCTTGCCTGATTTCTTGGCTTACCGATTTCTTATAGTTACATATGTTATTTTTTTGAAAATAAGTAGCTTTGCTTTGTTATGCTTTACCATTACTTCCAAATAAACGAATTTTTCCACGTACAACTTCTTTTATTGCATCACGAGCTGGTCCTAAGTATTTCCTTGGATCATACACATTTTGATTCTTTGCAAATATTTCTCTTATTGTGTTTGTCATTACAATTTGGTTCTCTGTATTTACATTTACTTTTCCTATACCAAGACTTATTGCTTTTTTAACAGATTCATCTGGAATCCCTGAACCACCATGTAATACTAAAGGAATATCAATTTCTTTACTTACCGCTTCTATAATTTCATAATGAAGCTTTGGTTCTCCTATATACATCCCATGTGCACTTCCAACAGCAATCGCTAGAGCATCCACATTTGTTTCTTTATAAAAACGAATTGCTTCCTTTGGGTCTGCAAGACGGGCATTTTCTTCATCTACAGAAATATCATCCTCCGTACCACCAATAGTTCCTAATTCTCCTTCTACGGATATTCCCATTGCATGTGCTGTTTCGACTATTTTCTTTGTAATTTCAACATTCTCTTCATATGGATGATGGGAACCATCAAACATAACAGATGAAAAACCACCATGAATAACCTTCATTGAAATATCAAAGGTACTCCCATGATCTAAATGTAGCGCTATTGGTATATTACTGTTGTCTGCAGCAGTTTTTGCCAAGGCAACAGTATAGTCTAATCCCATATACTTTAATGCGCCTTCACTAACACCTAATATAACAGGAGAATTTTCTTCCTCTGATGCCTCAACAATGGCTTGAAGAAATTCCAAGTTATTCATATTAAACTGTCCTACCGCATATTTACCGGATTTTGCTTTTTTAAGCATTTCGGTCATTGAAACTAATGGCATAATAAATCTCCTTTCAATCTGTTATTCAATAATCCTGATAACTTTTTCATCAGTCTGCTATCTAGCCTTCAGTCAAATATTTGGATAGCTTAGATATATGCTTTTACCAATGATTTATTATACCAAAATAATGAAAATTTATCACCTATTTATATTAGGATTCTATATTACACAAACTAAATTTTGTTTTACCTAACTCCTATCATTACTTCATTTACTACTAATCTGATTTGATCAATGTCGAAAGGTTTAGTGAAATGTGTTATTACATCATAGGAGGAAGCCTCCTTCAACATATCTAATTCTCCATAAGCTGTCATCATAATAACCTTGATGTCTCTATTTATTTTTTTTATGTGTTTAAGAATTTCTAATCCATCCATCCCAGGAATTTTCATGTCTAATAAAACGATATCTGGCTCTACATTTTTAACAATATCTAATGCTTCTTTTCCATTTGCTGCTTGAAACGTCCGATACCCTTCTTTTGAAAACACCTCATACAAAAGTAACCGTATTCCGTATTGATCATCTACGATTAGAATTTTCCCTTCCATAGTCTCCTCCTCATTTCACATAACCTTTTCTATTTTATTTTTATGTAGTAAATAGATGAATAATTGTTTTCTTAAAAGAATCCTTTCGTTATGTAAGGTATTTTTTCCTCCTTTATTAAATAAATAATATCACTTTTAATATAAAATAGCTCTATATACTTAGGTAAAAAGACCTAATAATGATGAAATTGATTTTTTTGTTAGTATATCGAAAAGGGAAATGCCATTTAAAAAGCATTTCCCTTTGTTCACTATTTATTATTATTCATGTTAATTTGTTTGCTCTAATGCTGCATGAACAAAGCCCTTAAACAACGGATGAGGACGGTTTGGCCTTGAAGTGAATTCTGGATGGAATTGAGTAGCTACAAACCATGGATGATCAGGAATCTCAATAATTTCAACCAATCTTTCATCAGGTGAGATTCCAGAAATCTTCAATCCTGCTTCTTGTAATTTTTCTCTATATTCATTATTAAACTCATATCGGTGTCGATGACGTTCATATATTAATTCCTCTTGATAGCATTCCTTGGCAATTGTACCTTCTTCCACCTTACAAGGATATACACCTAATCGCATGGTTCCCCCCATATCTTCAATATCCTTTTGTTCTGGGAGAATATCAATCACAGGATATGGAGTTCTTAATTGGAATTCTGTACTATGTGCATCCTTCAACCCAACTACATTTCTGGCATATTCAATGACAGCGGTTTGCATTCCTAAACAGATTCCAAGATAAGGCTTTTTATTGATTCGTGCATATTTAATGGCTGCTATTTTCCCTTCAATCCCTCGATCTCCGAAGCCTCCAGGGACTAAAATCCCATCAACATCATTAAATAATTCATCTGCGTTATGGTCGTTTACTAGCTCAGCATCAATCCATTTTATATTAATTTCCGTATTATTACTATAGCCTGCATGATATAGTGATTCAGCAACACTTAAATAGGCATCATGAAGGGATACATATTTACCGACTAATGCAATGCTTGTTGTATATTTCAAGCTTCTAATTTTATTGATAAGCTTCTTCCATTCTTCCATGTCAGCAGATGGTGCTTGTAAATTTAGATGTTTTACTACGTATTCATCTAACCCTTGATTTTGAAGCATTAGAGGGACGTTATATATGGTATCTGCATCCATTGCTTCAATAACTGCTTCATGTTCAATATCACAAAATAGTGCAATCTTATTTTTTATATCCTCTGATAGGGGAGTCTCTGTTCTACAAACAATAACATTTGGTTGAATACCAATGCTTCTTAATTCTTTTACACTATGCTGTGTAGGCTTTGTTTTTAATTCTCCAGATGCAGATAAATATGGAACTAAGGTAACATGAATATACATGATATTATCCCGTCCCACATCATTTTTCAATTGTCTAATTGCTTCAAGAAACGGCAGACTCTCTATGTCCCCTACTGTTCCTCCAATTTCTGTAATCACAATATCAGCATTTGTTTCCTTCGCAGCACGAATGATTCGATCTTTAATTTCATTTGTAATATGCGGGATGACTTGAACAGTACCTCCTAAGTAATCACCACGTCTTTCTTTGGTAATAACAGTGGAATAAATTTTCCCTGATGTCACATTATTGTTTTTACTTAGGTTATTGTCAATGAAGCGTTCATAATGTCCTAAATCCAAATCTGTTTCTGCCCCATCATCCGTTACAAAAACTTCTCCATGCTGATATGGACTCATTGTTCCAGGATCAACATTTATATATGGATCGAACTTTAGGATGGTTACTTTTATTCCACGATTTTTCAATAATCTTCCGAGTGAAACAGCTGTAATTCCTTTACCTAAGGAAGATACCACCCCACCTGTTACAAAAACATACTTTGTCACCTAAATTCCCCCTACATGTATTTCGTAAACCATTTTACAATCAAAAAACCAACAGTGATACCAATCCCGTTTGGGGG
>JAENYW010000012.1:7488-23544 GCA_016841555.1 Tepidibacillus decaturensis | reverse complement strand
TTGCAATAAATCAACCATTTTTTGATCAAGCTGCTTATGTAAGGGAAGTAGCTCACTTACCATACCTTTAATAAAATCAATATCTAATAGCTGATGCTTTAGATGAATAGGATGATTGCTAGCCTCAGTCAGCTTTTCCTTATCATAGGGCTGAATCAATTGGTGAAGCTCCGAATGAGGGGTTATTTTCAATTCTGATCCTAATAGGGTGTCAAATACTTCATCAAAGGATTTCGTAATCTCTTTATCTTTGATATACATATCCTCGGTCCAGTTTTTTTCTGCAAAGTACTTATCCTTTAGTAGCAGAAAATTTGTTTTTCCAACACGGTTAATTAATAATACACTTAATATATCACTCTGAAAGAACTGATTAGGCTTTAATGGAGGAATCACCGTATATTCGTAAATAGGCTCTTCAGATTCTCTATGCTTAAATCGTATGCTTTTTAATAGACCAATTGCTTCTAATATTTTCCTAGATTTTATGATAATAGGGAATGATAGATTTAGCTGTCCCATTAAAGTACGATGTAGATTCATCTTTGAAACATCCACCTGCCCAAAGGGCACATGATTCATTAGTACCATGTAAAAGCTTGTTGTATTAGCTCCCAAAATAGGTGTATATAAGTCGATTAGATTAGAAAAATGATTCATTTGAATAGGCTCTATTACTCTAACAACATAAGCATCCTGAGGTGTTATTTCGTTTAATAAATATGACATACTAAGTTCCCCTTATGTTATAATAGGTTTGTTTATATTTTAACACAGTTCTGAAAGCAAACATTTTTTATTTTTGAAGGAAAGGAAGATTCGATGGTTCAGATCACTCCAAAAGCAAAGGAAGAGCTTGTCATCACCTTAAATGAAAAGGAAACAAAAAAAGCTGTTCGAGTATATATTGCTGGTATTGGCTGTGGAGGTCCTTCATTAGGATTAACCTTAGATGACGTAAATGTTGAAGATAAGATTTTTGATTTTGAAGACTTTCAAGTAGTCGTTCATGGTGATGAGCTTCCCAATATAGGTGGGATTGAAATAGATTTCCGTGAATCCCGTTGGGGAAATGGTTTTGTTGTAAGATCCTCAAATAGCTCGAGCTGTTCGATATAGGTTACTTCCATCCTGACGAGTTCCTCGTCAGACTGAGCCTCCCTCTCATGAGAGGGAGGCTTCTCTTTATTCCTATTTCTCTATCCACCATTTTTGAATGTTAACATATGGAACGATGCTATTTGTTATTTCTGTATGAAGGATAGGCTCTGCTAGCATAATCAGCTGTGTGCTTGCTAGTGGAATGATGTAGGTTTGATGCATAAAATGTTCTTGCCACTCTTTATATATTCTTTTTCGCTCTTCACTATTTAATGTCGTACTTCCTCCGATTAACAGATTATCTGAAATCTCATCATGAACATGGCTCACATTATATCCGCCTTCCAACACATCATTCTTCGTCAACCATTTCATATTTTCTCCAATTGGATCTAACTCATAAGGCCAACTCGCAAGAAATAAATCAAAATCTCCCTTAGAAAATAATCTTGGAATGTATTGAGCCCTTTGAATTGGTGTTAATTCCACCTGGATTCCAACAGTCTGTAACTGCATAGATATTTCCTCTGCTAATTTCCTTTCAATAGGTAAATCTTCAAACGCCAATTGTAATGTTAAACTTTTTCCTGATAATATTTTTTTTGTTTCGTCTTCATTCGTTTTTTCCAATTCAACGGATTCATATAACCAAGCGTTAGGGTGAATCGGTGAGGTTGGATAAGAAGCGTAGGTTTGAAAAACATTTTTTATCACCTGTTGATAATTCAGCACAGAATAGATTGCTTTTCTTGTACCAATATCCTTTAAAACAGGGTGATTCAGATCCATCCCTAAATAATAATAACTTTGACCCGGCCGTTGCTCTAATGCTTTTGAACGGATATTTTCTGATACCTGCTGTGGTAAACCTATTAATAAATCAACATCCTGCTTATTATCATCAATAAAGTGAATCTGATCTAAATAAACCGTTTCTTCAAAGGTATCATTACGAACGATTATCCATTCATTTTCTTTTATAGAATCAATCTTAAATGGACCAGAGGACAATAATGTTCCATTAGCAGCTAATTGTTTTATTTCTTCAATGCTCATTTCAGCCAACTGATGCTTGGGCAGAATGGGAGCAGTTAAAAGCTGCAGATTATTTATCGTTAGTTCATCCATTTGTATGGTAATGCTTTGCACCTCTGGTGAAATAGTAATGCCAGATATGTGTTCACTATCCCCAATACGAAAACTTTTAGCCCCTAGGATATGATAGGTAAATTCCTTCCATTTACCATTATAATTTGCTTGACTATACCGTTCAAAGGAATATTGAACATCATCTACGGTTATAGGGGTTTCATCCTGCCATTTTACATTTTTATTAAAATATATGGTGATCTTTTTTTCTTCCTGATTCAAGTCAATGGAAGAGGCTAAGTCTGGAGTTAATTGAAAATTTTCGTCATATTTAAATAATCCACGATATAATATAGCATCTATATGATAGATAGATGCTGTCGGAACAGAAACTCCTAATGGATCGAGTATGACATGTTCCACATCTAATCCTATCGTTATCGTTCCACCTTCTTTTGGTTTTTGAATCACCTTATTAGGAGGAAGCTGTTCTTTTTCATCCTTCCGATCTGGCTCATGAATAAATGTACAGGCTGGTAAAATCAATAAAATAAGTAATAACAAAGCTGTTTTTTTCCATTTCATAAGGGCAATAATCCTCCTATTAAGTTTTACGTAAAAGATCCTTTAGCTCATTAATAAAGACATTAATATCTTTGAATTGGCGATAAACAGATGCAAATCGTACATAGGATATCTCATCAATTTCATATAATCCTTCCATTACCATTTCACCAATTAAACGACTTTCTACCTCTGATTTTAAATCATTTCTTAATTCTCTTTCTATATCAGATATCAACAGTTCTAATGTTTCAAAAGGAACAGGTCTTTTTTCACATGCCCTAATCAAGCCTCGTAGGATTTTTTCACGATTAAATTCTTCCCTGCTTCCATCTTTTTTTATCACAAGAATTGGTCTTTCTTCTACCTCTTCATAGGTATTAAATCTGTGCTTACATTTTTCGCATTCTCTTCTTCTTCTAATTGATTTCCCGTCATTTATTGGTCTTGAATCCAATACTTTTGTTCCGTTATAATTACAATACGGACACCTCATGTATACTCACCTCTTAATATATCCATACAACATGTACTTTATAATTTATATATAGTTTCTCCTAGATAACAAAAAACGTCAAGAATATTTATAGTATCATTTCCATTTCTATAATTGGAAATATGTGAAACTTGTCGAATTTTTCTTTCCTTTAATATTTCTTTTCGATATAATGTTGTCGGTACTGATAATTTTTTTAGAAAAACTAGGGGGACACTATGGACACAAAAGAAATGCTTTTTATGTTTTTAGGGGGACTAGGTATTTTTTTGTACGGCATCCGATCAATGTCTGAAGGGCTTCAAAAAGCAGCTGGAGATCGCTTAAAAACAATTTTAGAAAAGCTTACTTCCAACCCAATCATGGGTGTCATTGCAGGAGCATTAGTAACTGCCATTATTCAAAGCAGTAGTGGTACAACGGTGTTAACGGTTGGTCTTGTCAATGCTGGACTACTTTCATTAAGACAGGCTATTGGTATTATTATGGGAGCTAATATCGGTACAACTATTACAAGTATTATGATTGGTTTTAAAATCAATGAATATTCTTTGCCAATTATTGCTATAGGAGCGCTATTACTCTTTTTTAGCAAGAAGAAAACGGTGAATTATTGGGGAAAAGTATTTTTTGGTTTTGGCATGCTTTTCCTCGGTTTAGAATTAATGAGTAATGGCATGAAGCCACTAAGAAGCTTAGATATCTTTGTTGATTTTATGAGAACCTTATCTGAGCATCCTTTATTAGGTGTATTAGTAGGAACTGTTTTCACCCTTATCGTACAGAGCAGTAGTGCTACAATTGGTGTTCTTCAGGGTTTAGCAGAAAGTGGTGGCATTACCTTCCACCAATCGATACCTATTTTGTTTGGAGATAATATCGGTACAACAGTTACTGCAGCTCTCGCAGCTATAGGAACAACAATTACTGCAAAACGTGCTGCTTTAACTCATGTCATGTTTAATATAATAGGAACAGTAATTTTTTTACCTTTACTAACAATAGGTATATTTCCAAAGGTTGTTTTGTTTTTTGCTGATAACTTAAATATAAAAATGCAAATTGCCTTTGCACATGGCATATTTAATATAAGTAATATGTTGATTCAACTGCCATTTATCGGATTACTTGCACTTCTTGTTACCAAAATTATTCGTGGTGAGGAGCAAACATTAGAATATGGCCCTAAATATTTAGATAAGCGATTTTTGTCTAACCCTTCCGTAGCAATTGGACAAGCTACAAATGAGCTTCTACGAATGGGAAAATTAGCAAAGGAATCCTTAACAGATGGAGTAGAATACTTTTTTACTGGAAATGAAAAAATGCGAAATTATTCTTTACAAAAAGAAGTGATTGTTAATGATTTGGATCGAAATATTACCGATTACATTGTTCGTCTAACCCAATGCTCATTATCAAAGGTGGAATCCAATCGTTCTACTTTGCTTCTACAAACCATTAATGATATTGAACGTATTGGTGACCATGCTGAGAATATTGTTGAATTATCCCAATATGCTCACGATCATAATCTTCCTTTTTCTAATGAGGCGACTATAGAGTTAAAGAAAATGATTGATTTAACTGTTGATACGTATCAAATGGCTTTAGATGCGTTAGAAAATGATAATCATCAACTAGCAAATGAAGTGATGAAGAATGAAAAAGCTATTGATCAAATGGAAAAAGAATATCGAAAAGGTCATCTAAGACGATTAAATGAAGGGACCTGTTTTGGCAGTTCTGGTGTCATCTTTTTAGATATCATCAGTAATTTAGAACGGATAGGAGATCATTCCTTCAATATAGCACAAGCAGTATTAGGGGAATTATAGGAAGCATTATAAAAATAGGCTGTCGAAAAAGTTTCGACAGCCTATTTTTTATTTCGATAAAATTTTAACTTCACTTTGATTAGCTGTTAATGGACCTTCTCCACGAACAACCTTCATTGATTCAATTTTTGTTGCTTCTAGCTGCTTGCTTATATATTCAGCAGCGACATTAGGATCAATACGGTCACCGCAAGTATATACATCTATACTTGCATATCCATGTTCAGGAAAACTGTGAATCGTTAAATGAGATTCGGAAATAATAACAACTCCACTTACTCCCATTGGTGCAAACTTGTGAAATGCTACTTCTCTAATTTCTGCACCTGATTCTAAAGCGGCATCAACCATCATTTTTTCTACATATTTCAAATCGTTCATTTTATTAAGGTTACAACCCCATAGTTCTGCAATTACATGACGTCCAAATGTATCCATATGACATCCCCCTTAATTAAATTCATGCCCTTTCAAGCATGCGGGACCTGCGTCATCTACCACGGGGGCAAGTTAGTCCGATGAGGTCCTAACCCTTTAAGTAGATACTGGTTCCATAATCTAATTCACGAATTTCAGTATACTTGTTTTATTTCTGTTTTGCAATACTATTTTTAAATAAAATCCTTGTATTTTTAAAAACATTGGTTTCTTAGGAATCACTTACCTGTATGTAATGACACCATTCAACATACAATACATGTACAAACAGAGAAGGAGGTGACAACAATGGCAGCAGGACAAGAGCGTTCAAGCAATTGGTTAGTTGTACCTCAAGCAAGTCAAGCACTTGACCAGCTTAAGTATGAAATTGCTAACGAATTAGGCATTCAAATTCCTCAAGATGGCTACATGGGAAATATTGCTTCCCGAGATAATGGTTCTATCGGGGGAAATATAACTCGCCGTTTAGTTCAAATGGCAGAACAACAGCTTGCAGGATCTGCAGGAACACAATATCCTCAACAATAATTTAATATTCCTATGATATTTAGAAATATATCATAGGAACAAGACAGCACTGGTTTTCTCAGTGCTGTCAACATTTTTAAAATACTTTTTCATAAATTGTTTGATAGCGATCATAAAAAAATAATACCCTTTGTATATAATGTCTTGTTTCTCCATAAGGAATTTGATAGATATTATCGCTTGTCCCGTCCCAAACGCCTTCTACCAGCCACTTATTTACGTTACCAGGTCCAGCATTATAGGCAGCTATTGTTGCAAGGATATTTTGATTATACTGCTTGTACATTGTTGATAAATACCAGCTACCTAAAGCAATATTCACTTCCGGCTTTGATAAATACTCCATCGAATAAGGAGAAAAATCTCCTTGTTCAATAATCCAAATTGCTGTATCTGGCATAATCTGCATGGGACCAATTGCCCCTTTTTTTGAGATTATATCCTCTTTAAAACGAGTTTCCACTTGAATAATTGCTAGTACTAAAAAAGGGTCAGTATCAAACTGCTGCGTATACTTTGTAATTTCTTCCTCGTACTTAATAGGGTACATTAATTGCCAAAGCCATGTTGTTTGAATAGCGAAAAAAACAAAGCATAATAGCAGCAAAATAATTGTATTTTTTTTTGAAAATAATTCTTCTTTGTCCATTCTACTTGTCCATTCCTTTTTTCCATTGATAAATAATTTCGAGAACTTGTTTTTCTGTTGCATCTAAGTCTTGATTATTCAATATCACAAGATCTGCTTTTTTCTTTTTTTCTTCTAAATTCATTTGTGCCTGAATTTTCAGAAGAGCTTCTTTCTCAGAAATATCCTCTCGTTCCATTAAACGCTGGAGCTGTATGTCTTTATTTGCATAAACAACGATAATTATATTAAATAACGCTTCTCTTTTCGATTCAAAAAGCAATGGGATATCTACTATAACATGCGAATACTCTTTTTGTAATCTTTCAGCCACCCTCATTGTTTCTTTTATAATAATAGGATGTGTTATTTCATTTAATTTTTCCCTTTTATGAGCATGTTCAAAAATAATCCTACCCAATTTTTTTCGATCAATCGTTTGGTCTGAATGTAAAATATCTTGTCCAAAGCATTCCAAAATTTTTTTCCATGCTTCTTTACCAGGTTGTACTACTTCTTTTGCAATACCATCAACATCAACAACTGGTACTCCATATTTGTTGAATAGGCTTGCCACTGTACTTTTTCCACTACCGATTCCACCCGTTAGTCCAATTAGCATGTCTATCCTCCATTGCCATTAACTCCATATTTATATATATGTAACCATCCTAATAATACCAATCAAAATTAAAATAATTCCTGGTACGATCGTGAATTTTTGTAGCCATTGTATTTTAGAGAACAAAAAGCCTATACGCATACCAATCAAAATAAAAAGAACACTCATACCTGCAATCATTAAAGATGTTACAATAGGTTCAAATCCAATTAAAGCAGCTCCTAATCCAGCTCCAAATGCGTCAAGTGATAACGCTAATCCTAAAAAGATTGCTTCCATCGGAGAGATGTATCCTGAACGATCCATATCTGCTTTCATCGGTTTTTTTAAAATTTGAATCACTAGCCCTAGTTTCTTTAATTCAATAGATATGATGTTATTTCCTTTACTTTCTTTTTGATGACTATTATTTTCTTCTTTGTCATACTGATGTTGAAATACTTGAGCAATTGCCCAGATACCAATAATAATCAAAAGAATAGAACCAATCCACTTTGCTGCTATAGGCGACAGCACTAAGCTTATCCATACTCCAAGCTGCATAGATAGTAGAATCATTGATGCTGATGCTAAGCCAATGATGACGATTGATAAAATAGGTATCTTTATTTTTCTCAAGCCATACGTTATTCCTACACCAAAGCTGTCTAAACTGACTGCAAACGCTAAAATAATAAGAGATAAGATTTGTATCAATCCTCTCGCCTCCTCCATAATCTTTTATATCTTATGGAGCGAGAAGAAAAGGAGTGCGAGGTTTATTAAAAATCCTCTTTTTGACATGCAGGGCAAAAATGAGTTCCTCTTCCGCCTACTTTTATCTTTTCAATTTGCATTCCGCATGTCTGACAGGGTTGACCTGTTCGTCCATATACCGTAAAATGCTCCTGCATGGACCCTTTGCCATAAAAGCTTTCATAGCTTCGAATAGTAGATCCACCTTGTTGAATAGCTTTTACTAATACTTTTTTCATGGATACTATAATCCGCTGTATTTCTTCATCGGTCAAAGAATGCCCCTTTCTTAATGGATGAAGCTTACTCAAAGCTAATGTCTCATCTACATATATGTTCCCAAGCCCACTTACGATTTCTTGGTTAAGCAGGATTTGCTTAATAGGAGCTAATTTTGATTTCACTAAGCTACTGAACATCTCTACATCAAAGTTAGGGTCAATTGGCTCCTGCCCTAATTTTCTTAGCGCCTGTAGTTCCTTTTCCGCTCCTTTAGGAACAGCATCCATGGTACCAAATTTTCTCACATCTTTATATTGAAGCAAGGTTCCATCTGTAAAATGAAACACAATATGAGTATGTTTATCAACAATGGTACCTTCATCCTCTGAAAAAATATATTTTCCTTCCATTCTTAGATGTGACACAAGAGTAACTTGATTCATATGCAGTAATAAATATTTCCCTTTTCTAGCTACTGATTGTACAGTTTGTCCCTCTAATAGCCATTTGAATGCTTGAACATCAGTTGGCGTTCGGATGATTTTGGGATAAAAGACATCAATACTTTTTATTGTTTTATCTACAATTTGCAGTTCTAAGGCTTTTCTAACGATTTCAACCTCTGGTAATTCTGGCATATTCGACCCCTTCTATCATTTCGCTTCGTACCATGTTGGTCCAACGTTCATATCTACCTTCAACGGAACGTTTAGTTCAATGGCATGCTCCATCGTTTCCTTTACTAAAGCTTTCATTTGCTCCAATTCATCAGAGTGTACTTCAAATATTAATTCGTCATGAACCTGTAGCAGCATTCTGCTCTCATAGCCCTTTTCCTCCATTTGATGAGCAAGCTTTACCATCGCAATTTTAATAATATCTGCTGCAGTTCCCTGAATTGGTGTATTCATTGCTGTTCGTTCTGCAAAGCTTCGTATGTTAAAATTAGAGTTATTTATATCAGGTAGATTTCTTCTTCTGTTAAATAAAGTGCTAACATAACCGTCTTTTTTAGCCTTCTCCACAATCTCCTTCATATAGGCTTTAACACCAGAAAAAACAGATAAATACTTATCAATAAATTCTTTTGCTTCTTTTCTTCCTATATTTAAATTTTGGGAAAGACCATAGTCACTAATTCCATAAACAATACCAAAGTTTACTGCCTTTGCTTGTCTTCGCATAAGTGAGGTTACTTCTTCTTCCTCTACTCCAAAAATATCCATCGCTGTTTTTGTATGAATGTCTAAATCATGCTTAAAGGCATCGATTAGGTTTTTATCATTAGAAATATGAGCTAATACTCTTAGTTCGATTTGAGAATAATCAGCAGCTAAGATACTCCAGTTAGGCTCAGAAGGGATAAAAGCCTGTCTTATTTTTCTACCTTCTTCTAAGCGAATAGGGATATTTTGAAGATTAGGATCAGTACTACTTAAACGTCCTGTTGCAGTAATTGCTTGATTAAAGGATGTATGAATCTTATTTGTTTTTTCATGAACCATTTTTAATAACCCTTCAATATAGGTCGAATGAAGCTTTCCAAGCTGTCGATAGTTCAATATTTTTTCAATAATTGGATGCTGAGCTTCTAATTTTTCTAATACATCTGCACTAGTCGAATAGCCTGTTTTCGTTTTTTTGATGACAGGCAATTGTAGTTTATCAAATAAAATTTCTCCTAATTGCTTTGGAGAGTTAATATTAAAGGTTGTGTCTGCTAATTGATAGATTTCCTTTGTAAGTTCTTCTAATATCCCATTGATCTCAGTACTCATTTGATATAGTCTCTCTTTGTCTATCAATACGCCGTATTTTTCCATCATTGCTAATACGCTTGATAAAGGCATTTCTATTTCTTCAAGCAGCTTCGTAAGCTGATATACTGCTAATTCTTCTTCCACTTGCGATTTTATCAAATAAATAGCATTCGCTTTTCGACTAATATGCTGCATAAGGAGTTTTTTCTCTGGTATTTTTCTTTTTGCTCCCTTTCCGTAAAAAACGTCATCCGCTTGTAGCCCTTTATATTCGTTCTGCTTTGCAATCTCTGCTAAGGTGATTTCACCATCAGAAGGATTTAACAGATAGGCAGCAAGCATGATATCAAATGTCATTCCATTACATGCAAGACCATTCCAATGTAGAGTCATCTCTATTCGTTTCCCAGCATATACCCATTTTAGTGAGGTGGAGTCTTGAAGCCATTCCATAAACTCCTGCCATTTTTGAGCTTCCTCAAGAGTGAAATAGATTTGTTCCTTTCCATTAGAGAGTGCAAAGCCCAAAATCTCATAGTCATGTACATTTTCTCCATCGGTTTCTACATGTATTGCTAAGCTTTCTTTCCTTTGAAATAGCTGATTCCAGATCTTTTTATTCTCTTCAGAATAGGTTTGATAGGAGATTTCTATTTCTTCCTCTTCTACCCCTCGCTCAATTTTTAAACGTTCGATAAGGGAGTGAAAATCCCATTTATTAAATAACTCTAATACTTTATCTTGTTCCATTTCTTGAACAAAAGTATCTTCTAAGTGGATTTCCATAGGTACTTCTCTGTATATGGTAGCTAACTGCTTACTTAATATCGCCTGTTCTTTATTTTCCTCTAAATTTTCCTTTAGTTTTTTCCCTGCTATTTCCCCTATATGCTCTAACACATTTTCTACAGAATAATATTGATGAAGCAGCTTAAGTGCTGTCTTTTCCCCAACTCCAGGTACACCCGGTATATTATCTGAGGCATCTCCCATCAATCCCTTCAAATCAATAATCTGACTTGGAGTTAATTGATATTTATCCATGATTTCCTTTGGACTGTAAGCATCAATTTCAGTAATTCCTTTACGAGTCAAATAAACAGACACTTGATTGGATGCCAGCTGAAGCATATCCTTGTCACCTGTGTAAATAATCGTTTCGATATCTTTACCTTCTGCTTCCTTTGTTATGGTTCCAATAATATCATCTGCTTCATATCCACTAAGCTCTGTATGCTTTAATTGAAAAGCATTTAATAGCTCCTTCATCATTGGAAATTGTCCTGATAATTCAGTAGGAGTTTTAAGCCTCTTTCCTTTATATTCCTTATAATCACTATGTCTAAAGGTGATCTTCCCTGCATCAAAAGCAACTAGCATATAATCTGGCTTTATCTCATCAATGATTTTTAGGACGATTTGTGCAAAGCCGTATACTGCATTTGTATATAATCCTTGTTTATTTGTTAAAAGTGGGAGCGCATAAAAAGCTCGGTTTGCGATACTATTTCCGTCAATTAACACTAATTTCCCCATATTTTCACCTCATCTGTCGTCGTCTTCAATATCATACCACATGTTTTTCAATCCACGCAAAAAAGAACAGCCTTCAAAATAAGCTGTTCCCTCGTTTCAAACCTTTAATTATTGAATATCGTTTACATCAATAAATGGAACTGCTCCACCTGTTACGTTTGGTAAGCTGCCATCCCATTTTTCAATTGCTTTTATTTGCGCCTCAATTTTTCTTAATTCGATTAGCTCTGGAGTAACTTCCTGCTTTTGAAGTCTTAAGGATTCTGCTTCTGCTTTTGCCTGTTCAATTTTTTGTTTCGCTTCTATTTCGATACGTTGAAGGTCTAGATTTGCCTTTAACGCCTGTTGCTCTGCAATCTGCTTTTGCTCAATAGCATTGTTATATTCCTGACTAAATTTAAATTCTGTAATATTTATCTCATCTAGCTGCATGTAATAGGTAGAAAGTTTCTTGGATAATAACTCCTTTACCTTTGCACTTACCTCTGGGCGCTTTGAGACTAATTCCTCTGCGGTATATATGGCTGTTACTGCCTTTAAGGTTTCACCTATTGCAGGATCAACAATTCTATCTTGATAGTCCTTACCTACATCTTGATAAAGTTTATTTACCGCATTTGGATTAAGGTGAAAGTTCACTGCTACAGTTGTTGTTACTATCTGTAAATCTCTAGAGGCTGCTGTTTGCTCAGATTGGGATATTTTAACTCGCACTTCCGTTTGATCCACCTGTTGAATAAACGGAATCTTAAAATTAAGTCCCTCATCCATTATCGCATCCTGCACTGCACCAAACTGTAGTACAACTCCCCTATGACCTGCCTCTACAATGACGAATGAATTAAGAGCAGTGATCACGATAAGCCCTAAGATAATTAGAAAAGTAACCATTCGACCCATATTAGTTGGAGATTTTGGTTTCATATCAATTATTTTTTCTTCTCCCATTTCTTCCACTCCTTCTTATATTATATCTATAGATTATAACCTTAACTGATTAATGATAGAAGTATTATTTCCCTACTTGTTCTATTGGTAAGATAATTGTAAAGGTAGTACCTTGATTCACCTTGCTTTTTACTTGAATTTTTCCTCTATGGGATTCCACAATATGCTTTACTATTGCCAATCCTAAACCTGTTCCCCCTGATTCCCTTGCTCTTGCTTTATCTACACGATAAAATCGTTCAAAAATTCGTGGGAGACTTTTTTCTGGTATGCCAATACCCGTATCTTCTACCTCTAGTTTAAATTGATTCTTTTTATATGTGGTAAGTCGAACGGAAATTCTACCTTTTTCAGGCGTATAGGCGATAGCATTAGTTACAAGATTGATAACCACCTGCTTCAAACGGTCCTCATCTACTTTTGCTATGATTGGTGTTAGGTCCTTTTCAAGGATAACCTTTCTTTTATCAGCCTGAGGAAGCATGGTTTCTATTGTTGTTTCGATTAATCCTTTTACGTCCGCAACGGTATATTTTAACACATCTTTATTCAATTCAATCTTTGATAAATCTAATAAATCATTGATTAATCGATGTAATCTTTCGCTCTCTTGATAGATAATCGTATAAAAGGAATTTCTGGTTTCTTCCTCTGTTATTGCTCCATCCAACAAGGTTTCAGCAAATCCTTTAATCGCAGTAATCGGCGTTCTTAACTCGTGAGAAACACTTGCGACAAATTCAGTTCGCATGTTCTCTAAAAGCTTGATTTGTGTAATATCGTGGAGCATTGCTAATACACCAATAATGGCTCCGTTGTCGTCAATAATTGGTATAATATTGGAATTTATATACCTTTTCGTTGGTTCATAAATACCTATTTCTTTATGGAACGATTCACCTGATTGCAAGGAACGATCAATTAATTCACTGACCATTGTCTTTTGTCCTATGTCTTGATGATGTTTACCTACTATAAGCTCACTAATGTCGCCAATTAGATATTCAAGGGCTGGATTAGCAAGAAGGATAATCCCATTTTTATCTACTAAAATAATCCCACTTGACATATTATCTAAAACAGAAGTCAGTTTTTTTTCATTCTCTTGAATGGTTGTCATTTGTTCTTCTAAGCTCTCTGCCATCAAATTGATTGCTTTACCAAGCAATCCAATCTCATCATTTCTTTTCATCTGAAATCTTTCAGAATAATCTTTATTCGTTATTTTCATTGCTATACTAGTCATATGTTCAAGCGGTTTGGTAATTTTATTAGCTATCCGATAGCTAAATAAAAATGTAATAAAAAATATAATAATGAGTCCCAGCATTAAGCTATACCAAAATGCTTGTAATGATGCTTTTATTTCTTGTAGAGGTAACGCAACTCGAACAGCACCTATCACTTCCATATTTTTTTCAATAGGTACTGCAAGGTACAACATATTTATACCTAATGTATGACTATATCGTATTTCTTTTCCTTTTTCGCCTAAAAAAGCGTCTTTCACTTCAGGTCGATCCGCATGATTCTCCATTAGGCTTTGATAATATTCTGAGTCTGCTAAAACCTTTCCTTGGATATCAATAAGTGTAATTCTTGTTGAGAGTTCTTCTCCTATATTTTGAACTATTCTATTTAACGACTCATTGTTAGTAATTTCTAGATCAGGAGGAATGAGCATTTTAATCAAGCTAGCTTCTTTTTCCAATCTATTTGTTATCGCATCTATATATATTTCTTCTAACAAATTAGTGAAAAATATTCCTAATGTTAAAACAGATATAGCAACTATTAATGTTATTGTGATAACAAGCTTATTTCTCATTTTGTTCATCTAATAACTTCCTCAAATTTATAACCAATTCCCCTTATTGTTTTAATATATTTTGGTTTTCTTGTATCTTCTTCTATTTTATCCCGCAGATGGCTTACATGAACATCTACAATTCTTGAATCTCCAACATAATCATAATTCCAGACAGCATTTAATAATTGGTCTCTTGTTAATACTTTTCCTTGGTGTTTGACAAGATACAATAGAAGCTCAAATTCTTTTGGGGTTAAGTCCAGTAATTGATCGTTCAATCTAGCTTCAAATTTTTCTTCTTCGATAAGTAAATCACCGATAATAATAGTAGTACTCTTATCATCTGATTCCTGTTTTTTCATTGATTCTGTTACAACAGACCTTCTTAATATTGCCTTTATACGTGCTGTTAATTCCCTTGGGCTAAATGGTTTTGTCATATAGTCATCGGCTCCAAGCTCTAACCCTAAGATTTTGTCCAGTTCTTCATCCTTTGCTGTCAATAATATAACGGGAATGTCTATTTGGTTTTTTCTAAGCTCCTTCAACACCTCTATCCCGTCCAATTCAGGAAGCATGATATCTAATACAATTAAATCAAAGCTCTCATTTTTACTCACATCAACAGCTTGTCTACCATCTGATGCTGTTTTAACGACAAAGCCTGATTTTTCTAGATTAAATTTAACCAAGGTTACAATAGAAGGTTCGTCATCTACGACGAGGATTTTATTTGCCATTAAACCCCAACCCTTTCTTCACTCTTTCTAAAACAAACATACTATACCAAGCCTGAAAAGAAAACCCTATTTTTTTACCATATACTATTTTCTTTGTTTTTATTCCTTTACTTTGGTATGATATTGATGTGTTTATTTTATATATTTACTACCTCTTTGTGCAAGGATGATGATGTATGAAAAAAAGAATTTGGGCTATTAGATTGACTCTACTTATTGGAGTCTCTATTATTTCTTTATTTATTTCTATATTAATGCAAGGTCCGCTACTTACGTATTATATTAATACTTCCTTTATCCTTGGATTGATATTTTTAATCATTACTGGGATTTCTTTTATCATTTTTTTTGGATTCTTTACTGTTTTTGTGGAAGGTTGGAAAAAACTATATTACACAAAAGATCCTTATGAAGACAAGTCTCATTGGAGCTACGATAAAAAAATAACTACACCCAAGCAAGGAATGATAATGCTTCGACAAAATGCCAAGTATGAGCTTTTTCTATTTCTTCCATTATTCTTAGGCTTTAGCTTATTAGTTCAATCTTTCACTCTACTATATCTTTTTTCATATTAAACATTTCACAAACGGCTTATGTTTGCAAAAATCATAAAAACCCTCGTTCTTGATGAATCGAGGGTTTTATTTTTTTATTTGTATAAATGACATGCAACAAAATGTCCTGGCTCAACCTCTTTTAACTGTGGTATCTCTAACGCACATTCAGACATAGCTTTTGGACAACGAGTCCTAAACCTGCAACCACTTGGAGGATTTATTGGGCTTGGTACATCTCCTTCAAGAATAATTCTTTCACGACTACGTTCTACCTTTGGATCAGGAATTGGAATAGCAGATAGTAAAGCTTCGGTGTAAGGATGATAATGCTTTTCATATAATTTTAAGCTGTCTGCTACTTCGACCATATGACCAAGATACATTACTCCAATACGGTCACTTATATGCTTTACCATGGATAAGTCATGGGCAATGAAT
>JAENYW010000012.1:0-7478 GCA_016841555.1 Tepidibacillus decaturensis | reverse complement strand
GTAAATCCTGAAGAAGATTAACTACTTGAGCTTGGATAGAGACATCCAATGCAGAAATAGGCTCATCTGCAATAATGAAGTCAGGTTCAACTGCTAATGCCCTTGCTATACCAATACGCTGTCTTTGTCCTCCACTAAATTCATGTGGAAAACGATTTGCATGCTCGCGATTTAATCCTACTGTTTCAAGTAATTCATAGACACGCTTCATACGCTCCTCACCAGTTGCTAACCCGTGAATGTCAATTCCCTCCGCAATGATGTCAGCAACCGTCATCCTTGGATTTAATGATGCGTATGGATCTTGGAAAATCATCTGTATCTCTCGATTGAATTTCTTTAGAGCTTTTCCTTTTAAATGATTTATTTTTTTTCCTTTAAAAATAACTTCTCCATCGGTAGGTTCATATAAGCGAATTATCGTTCTACCTGTTGTTGACTTTCCACAACCTGATTCACCTACGAGGCCTAATGTTTCCCCTTTTTTAATGCTAAAGGATACTCCATCAACCGCTTGAACAACACCACTTCCTACTTTAAAATGCTTTTTTAGATTCTTTACTTCCAAAATATATTCATTATTTTGATTATTTTTCTGATCCATTTTCAGCACCTCCTATTATTACAGGCAAATCATCTTTTGGTGCATCAGGATGCTGAAGCCAGCAATGTACCTTGTGATATGGAGAAACCATTGTTTCTTCTGGAGAATGTTCAATACATACGTCCATTGCATATGGACATCTAGGATAAAAAGCACAGCCCTTGGGCGGATCTAATAAATCTGGTGGAGTGCCTTCTATTGATTCCAACCGTTGTCCCTTTGAATCTAATCGAGGAACGGATTTTAGAAGTCCCCATGTATAAGGATGCTGTGGATTATAGAAAATATCATCCAGATAACCCTGTTCTATGATCTGACCAGCATACATAACGACTACCTTTTGAGCTAAATCAGCTACTACTCCCAAATCGTGTGTAATCAAAATAATGGATGTATCTAATTTAGTTTGTAAATCCTTCATTAAATCAATAATTTGCGCTTGGATTGTCACATCCAATGCAGTAGTAGGTTCATCAGCGATCAATAGCTTAGGGTTACAGGATAACGCTATAGCAATCATTGCTCTTTGTCGCATACCCCCACTAAATTCATGTGGATACTGTTTAACTCGTAATTCCGGATTAGGAATACCAACTAAGCTTAGCATTTCAATAGACCGTTCTAATGCTTCTGCCTTATTCATTCCTTGATGTTTAATAAGTCCTTCTGAAATCTGTCTACCAATTGTCATCGTTGGATTAAGCGATGTCATAGGATCTTGGAATATCATACCAATTGATGACCCACGCACTGATTCCATTTCTTTATTACTTAACTTAGTTATATCTTGTCCGTCAAATGAAATCTCTCCATTTTTATACACCCCTGGAGGAGTAGGAATCAGCTTCATTACTGATTGAGCTGTAACACTTTTTCCACTACCAGATTCACCAACGATTGCAATTGCTTCTCCTTTTTCTACATCAAAGGTGACTCCACGTAAAGCCTTAACTTCTCCAGCATAGGTTAAGAAGGAGACTTCTAAATCTTTCACATGTAGTAATTTTTCTGACATTTTCCTTTCTCCTCCCTTATTTCCTTAATCGTGGATCTAACGCATCTCGTAATCCATCACCAAATACGTTAAATGCAAACATAGTAAGTGATATCATTATTGCAGGAAAAAATAATCTCCACCAATATCCTGAAAGCAATACCTTAACTCCATCATTAACCATCGTCCCCCAACTTGCTAATGGTGCTTGTACACCTAGACCAATAAAGCTTAAAAAGGCTTCGGCAAAAATGGCGCCAGGTACGGTTAAGGTCATACTAACAATGATTGGTCCCATTGTATTGGGAATTAAATGTTTGAAAAGCAATCTTTTTATATCGGCACCAAGTGTTCTTGCAGCCAACACAAATTCCATTTCCTTAATTTGTAAAATTTGACCACGTACTAAACGTGCCATACCAATCCAGCCTGTTGCAATTAATGCAACAACAATGGTGAATAATCCTCTTTCCATAACCACCAACAACAAAATAACAACAATCAAGTAAGGAAGTCCATAAAGGACATCAACGATCCTCATCATGATTTGATCCACTTTTCCACCCTTGAAACCGGAAATTCCTCCATAAATAACCCCTATTAATAAATCAATAATTGCTGCGGTAAAGCCAATAAATAGAGATATTCTGCCCCCAAACCATATACGTGCAAACATGTCCCTTCCTAAATCGTCTGTGCCAAACCAATGCGCACTAGACATTTCTTTATTTTGATCCTCTAATACTTGATCCTCGTAAGAATAGGGAACAAGAAATGGAGCAAATAAAGACAACATGGTTAATACAATGACTAGTACCATTCCAAATGTAGCAAGCTTGTTTTTCTTTAAGCGTCTCCATGCATCCTTCCAGTAGCTGATGCTTGGTCTAGCAATCACTTCCGCTTGACTACGATCTACATCAATCCGTTTAAACATCTCTTTGGTGATTTCTGCCATTCTTATTCCTCCTTTAGTCCTACTTTAATTCTTGGATCGATTAATCCATAAGCGATATCAACAAAAAAGTTCATTGAAATTAGAACAGCACTATAAAAAATGGTTGTTCCTAGTATGACTGGATAATCTCTGTTGGTTACGCTTTGAACAAAGTATTTACCTAAGCCAGGAATAGCAAAAATCAGTTCAATTACAAAGGTTCCTGTAAGTAATGCAGCCGATAGAGGACCTAAAATTGTAATTACAGGCATTATTGCATTCCTAATCGTATGCCTCCATACCACTTGAAAGGAATTTAGTCCCTTTGATTTTGCTGTTCGTATATAATCTTGTCCTAACACTTCAAGCATATTAGAACGCATTAAACGTGCAATTACTGCCATCGCATGCATTCCTAAGGCTATTGAAGGTAAAACAGTATGTGCAAATGTTCCCCACATTGCGATTGGAAACCAATGTAACTCTGCAGCAAAGAATTTAATAAGTAACGGAGCCAAGACGATATTAGGTATTGATACACCAAGTACCGCAAGAACCATTGCTGTATAGTCTACGGCAGTATTATGCTTTAGAGATGCAATAATTCCTAAGCTAAGACCAAAGGTTAGTGATATAAATAGAGCTTGTAGACCCAGTCTTGCTGATACAGGCACATGACTTTTAATGATATCGTTTACAGTTTGTGTTTTGGATGAAAAGGATGGACCTAGGTCTCCATGTAACATATTCCCTAGATAAGATACATATTGAACAGGTAATGGTCTGTCCAATCCATAGTGTTTGATTAAATTTTCCTTGATTACTGCAGGCATTTTTCCCTCTTTTGAGAAAGGATCACCTGGAATAGCATGCATCAATAAAAAGGTTAGTGTTACAACGACCCAAAGTGTGACAATTAACATAATTAAGCGCTCTGAAATAAATCTAAGCAAGTAAACACACCTCCGTAAGAAGCAAAGCACGGAATTAGAGGTATGCTCAAAGGCATACCTCTAATTAGCTCTATGCTAAGCTCATTCAATTATTGTATTACTATTCGATGTAAGTCCAAGTATAATCAGTAGCACCGTCACCATGACGAACTACACCTTTTACATTGTCATGCTGCAGGTAAACACTTGTATAGTAATAAATAGGTGCAATAGCCATATCGTCCAATAATAATTTTTCTGCTTTAAGCATTGCATCTAAACGAACGGCTTGATCTCCAGTCGCTTTTGCTTGTGAAATATAACCATCATATTCTGCATTTGCGTAACGAGGATAGTTATTTCCACCACCTGTTACAAACATATCTAAGAATGTCATTGGGTCAATATAGTCACCTAACCAACCCATACGTCCCATTTGATAATCGCCAGTACCCATTGTTTCTAAGTAAACCTTCCACTCTTGGTTAAATAATTCAACATCTACACCAAGGTTTTGCTTCCACATTTGTTGAATTGCTTCAGCAATTTTTTTGTGACCTTCACTTGTGTTATAGGAAAGAGTGATTGTTGGTAGTTCAGTAATTCCTAACTCAGCCATTCCTTTTTCTAATAATGCTTTCGCCTCACTAGTAGCTGGTACTAAGTCACCTAATTCTGCACGTAAATCTACTCCCATATCTGGGGAAGAACCTGGAGGTACGAAACCATATGCAGGAATCTGTCCACCTTTTAATACTTGGTTTACAACAGCTTCACGATCGATTGCTGCTGCAAATGCTTGACGAATATATTTATTCGTAAATGGTTCTTTTTCTGTGTTAAATGTATAGTAATAGTTTCCTAAGATAGGAGTTGAAACTGCTTCACCCTTTTGAATTAGCTCATAGGTTAATTCATGTGGAGCTGCATCAACATGTAAATCGTTATTTAAATATAATTGATAAGAAGTGTTATCATCATTAACCATAGCCCATGAAATTTTGTCTAGCTTAACAGCGTCTTTATTCCAATAGTTTTCGTTTTTCTCAACTACAACTTCTGAATCATGTGCCCATGCTGTTAATTTAAATGGACCATTTCCTACATAGGTTGCAGCATCAGCTGCCCAATCTGCGCTTGCTTCTACAACCTTCTTATTTACAGGATAATAGGAACCAAATGCAGTTAATTGTAAGAAATAAGGTGTTTGTGCTTCTAAAGTAACCTCTAATGTTTTATCATCCAAAGCTTTAACCCCTACATCATCAGCAGTAGCCTCACCACTATTATAAGCTTCACCATTTTTCAAATAATACATTTGGTAAGCATAATCTGCTGCTGTTTCAGGATCTAATACACGCTTCCATGCAAATTCGAAATCCTGTGCTGTTACTGGATCGCCATTTGACCATTTTACATCATTTTTTAAATGGAATGTATAGGTTAAGCCATCTTCACTGATGTCCCAGTTTTCAGCCATACCAGAACCAGGTGTAACCTGACTATTGTCATCAAGACGTACAAGTCCTTCCATAATTACACGTAAAATTGTGAAGGAAGTAGCGTCTGTAGCTGTTCCTGGATCTAAGCTTGGTGGCTCCGTACGAGCATTTAATTTTAGGTATTGTTCTACTGCTGGTTTAACTTGTTCTTGTGGAGTATCACTAGGTGTTTCTTTTGCAGGCTCATCTCCTGCGCTAGATCCGCCACCGCAACCAGCGAAACCAATACTTGCAACCATAACGATTGCTAACATAAGTGTTAACCATTTGCTAGCTTTTTTCATTAAGTATAGCCCCCTCATATTTTTGTTTTTTATAGTTAAGGCTGCCTAGACAACCTTTAACCCTTAAGCATTAAAAAATTTTCGATATTATATGTACCAATACACACTTCCTATATCACTAAATTATTCTAACTGATTCAATGATAT
Organism: Tepidibacillus decaturensis; assembly: GCA_016841555.1. Taxonomy (GTDB): domain Bacteria; phylum Bacillota; class Bacilli; order Tepidibacillales; family Tepidibacillaceae; genus JAENYW01. The sequence continues at coordinate 2,078 of JAENYW010000012.1, read as the reverse complement.
GTTTTTTTATATTCTATCCAATTAAAAAAATATGCCTTATTTTTCTGAATCTTCTGTTATTAATAACGTTAGTAGCAATCCATCTCTATTAAACTACCTAATATTATACTAGATATTCATTAAATGACAAGCAGGAATTTTTCCCTTATCCTTTTCTACTTATCGTCTGTGTAAAATATTTGATGATTGTTATATACGAACTAAGTCTATCATATCATAGATTTTTCGAGTTGAAAACATTTAGTTATGCGAAACTTTTTTATAGAGATAAAAAACCTTGTATAAATCCCCAAGGTTTTTTATCTCTATTTATTAATCTACAATTTCATATTTCGCTGCACCTTGTTCATATAGATCATTTCCATGCGTATCATTTACTACGATAACAGGGAAATCCTCTACTTGTAATCTTCTTATTGCCTCGGGACCTAAATCCTCATAAGCAATTACTTCAGCTTCTTTAATGGACCTAGCGATTAATGCAGCTGCGCCACCTACTGCTGCCATGTAGATTGCCTTGTTTTTGACCATTGAATTTTTAACTTCCTGATTTCTACTTCCTTTACCAATCATGCCACGAAGACCTAAATCTAATAATGTCGGAGAATATTTATCCATTCGATAGCTTGTCGTTGGTCCAGCAGAGCCAATTACCTTTCCAGGCTTCGCTGGAGTAGGTCCTACAAAATAGATGAATTGGTCTTTTATATCAAAGGGTAGTTCTTTCCCTTGCTCCACTAATTCCACAAGTCTTTTATGAGCAGCGTCTCTAGCAGTATAAATCACTCCAGTAATAAAAACTTGATCTCCCGCTTTCAGTTTAGCTATTTCTTCTGGTGATATAGGAGTTGTCACCTTTACTGTTGCCATTTCCCTTCTCCCCCTTTAATTCATTTAATTTCATACGTTATCACCCATACTTTGTATTTTGCATAAGTAGCGACCTTTGGGAGTCGTTTTTGAAGCACAAGATGTGCAAATGTCGATATTATCACAGGACGTAATGATTTTTATCGACAAACCTTAAACGACGGACATCGGAGCGCGTTGCAAAATACAAAGTATCTTATAGCACAGCCTCTTTATGTCTCCCAGCATGACAGTTAATATTAACTGCAACTGGAAGTGAAGCGATATGAGCAGGATAAATTTCGATATGTACATCTAATGCTGTTGTTCTTCCACCAAAACCTTGCGGTCCTATACCAAGCTTATTAACCTTTTCTAATAGCTCTTCCTCAAGCTGTGCAATATCCTCTTTTTCACTTCGAGTACCAATTTCTCTAAACAAGGATTTTTTAGCTAAATAAGCTGCTTTCTCGAAGGTGCCTCCAATACCTACCCCAACAACAATTGGCGGACAGGGATTTGGTCCTGCTGTTTTTACACATTCAAGAATGAAATCCTTTACTCCCTCTACTCCATCGGAGGGCTTCATCATTTTTAAAAATGACATATTTTCACTTCCGCCGCCTTTTGCAGCAAAATGCATCTTTAACTGATCTCCCTCGACTATATCAATATGGATGATTGCAGGAGTATTATCTCCCGTATTTATTCTTTCCAATGGATGCCCTACAATTGATTTGCGAAGATAACCATTTTTATAGCCTCTCCTAACTCCTTCGTTAATCGCATCGTTTAAACCTCCTCCAACGATATGGAGATCCTGTCCAAGCTCCACCAAAAATACAGCAAATCCTGTATCTTGACAGATTGGAACTCTTTCTCTACGGGCAATGTCTACATTCTCAAGAAGTTGATTTAATACATCTCTTCCTTGTTCCGATTCTTCAGTTGATAACGCTTTTCTGAATGCGTTTTCAACATCTCGTCCTAAATCAAAGTTACCATCCTGAACCATCTTTTCAACAGTATCAATGATTTTATCTACATGTAATTCTCTCACAACGCTTCCCCTCCCTATCATATAACTCTTTTCCAATTTCATTCTATCATACATTTTTCACTCATTAGTGATATGAAAAATAAATTTTAAAGCTTATTGTTTTTTATAATAAGGAAAACCCTAGAGATTTTTCTCCAGGGTATGACACCTATTCTTTATCGAACTAATT
>JAENYW010000347.1 GCA_016841555.1 Tepidibacillus decaturensis | reverse complement strand
TTCATCCTATAGAATCTAATGAAATCGACATGATCCCTCTTGTGGAAGAGGTGATTGTCCTTCATATTCCTTATGTTCCGATTTGTAGTGAAGAATGTAAAGGATTATGTCCTACATGTGGAATCAATTTAAATGAAGAGACTTGTACTTGTAAAACAGAAAAAATTGACCCAAGACTTGCAGATTTAGAAAAATGGTTTGACCAAAACGAATAAACAGGGTAAAATATGGAGTGTTGTTAAGGCTTTAAGGGAGGTGGAACGCATGGCAGTACCTTTTAGAAGAACTTCTAAAACTCGTCGCGACAAGCGTCGTACTCATTACAAATTAGCAGTACCAGGTATGGTTAAATGTCCACAATGTGGTGAGTACAAGTTAGCTCATCGTGTTTGTAAAAGTTGTGGTACCTATAAAGGAAAAGAAATTGTGAACAAATAACTTCAAAAGACAAAAACACGGTTGAAATCACCCGTGTTTTTTAATATACTAAATTAGTACCTGATACTAAAAATAGGTGATAAGATTAGGTGGTGATTACCATCGCAAGAATGACAAAAAAAAGAAGGCAGCAGGATCTTGTGGAAACGATAGAAAAAAACCCTTTTATTACTGATGAAGAACTGGCAAAAACATTTGATGTCAGCATTCAAACGATTCGTTTGGATCGGATGGAAATAGGTATACCAGAATTAAGGAAACGTTTGAAATCCATGGCTGCAGAGACCTATGATAATGTCCGTTCCTTACAATTAAATGAAGTGATTGGGGAAGTAATTGAATTACAGCTAGACCAATATGGAATTTCTATTTTGGAAATTAATCAAGAGCAAGTATTTCAAAAGACTGGTATTGCAAGAGGGCATTATATTTTTGCTCAAGCCAATTCTTTGGCTATCGCCGTTATTAATCAGGAGATTGCGTTAACAGCCAAAGCAGATATTCGCTTTATAAGACCTGTATATCTTAATGAACGATTAATTGCTAAAGCAAAGGTGCTTCTTTCTTATGATGATCGAAGTGAAATAGAGGTAAATACATATGTAGGCAATGAAATTGTATTTAAAGCTCTATTTATTATATACCGTTCTAATGAGATCAAGGGAGAATAGGAGTGAAAAAATGAAGATAGTAATTGATGCAATGGGTGGCGACAATGCTCCTCATAGTACTGTTGAAGGGGCGATTCTAGCAGCAAAACGCTTTCAAGATGTTGAAATTATCTTGGTTGGTCAAGAGGAACAATTGAAGAAGGTTCAAACGTCAGATTTTCCATCAAACATTTCAATAAAAAATGCAACGGAGGTTATTTTAACGGAAGAAGAACCAGTTAAAGCCGTTCGTCGAAAAAAAGATTCTTCGATGGTTGTTGCTGCAAGGATGGTCAAGGAAAAAGAGGCTGACGCAATGATAACAGCTGGAAATACCGGTGCATTTATGACATCAGGTTTATTAATTGCTGGAAGGATCAAAGGCGTTGATCGTCCTGCATTAGCTCCTGTATTACCTACAACAGGGAAAAATGGTGTATTAATTTTAGATGTTGGAGCCAATATGGATCCTACACCAGAAAATCTTGTACAATACGCACTAATGGGGAAAATATATGCTGAACAGGTTCTTGGTATTACTAACCCAAGAGTTGGATTATTAAATGTAGGAACAGAGGATACAAAGGGAAATGATTTGATGAAAAAAACCTTTCCTTTACTGAAAGAACTCCCAATTAACTTTGTTGGCAATGTGGAAGCCAGGGAGGTTCCTCAAGGTGCTTGTGATGTTCTAGTCTGTGATGGCTTTACAGGTAATGTTGTACTAAAATTATCTGAAGGATTAGCAAGCTCTATTTTTAAGCTATTGAAGATTGAGTTTACCAGAACTTTTCTTTCTAAAATAGCTGCTTTAATTCTTAAGCCAGGCTTAAAGCATTTAAAGGATGGAATGGATTATACAGAGGTTGGTGGAGCCCCTTTACTTGGTGTCGATGGTGGATTTATTAAAGCGCATGGATCATCAAATGCTAAAGCGATGATGAATGCTGTTCGTCAAGCTCGTACCTTCTTGAATAATAACGTATTAGAGAGAATTAGTGAAGAAATAGAGTGATTTGAAATATATATTGGAAAAGGAGTTAAGACAATGAAGGTTGGCATACTTGGAACAGGCTCATATGTAC
>JAENYW010000011.1 GCA_016841555.1 Tepidibacillus decaturensis | reverse complement strand
ATCAAGTACTTCTTCAGATCACAGCTTTAACAGTTGACCTATCCCTATTTCTACAACTGCAGGCATTTTGTTTGCTGCTAGAGAAGCAGAGATTTTTGCTGGAAAGTCACCTTCTGGTGTTGGTATTTGTTCTACCGTAATCGTAGGATTCTTTTCTTGGAAGCTAGCAATCAGCTCATCAATTACTTTCACTCGCTCTTCTTCCGTTTGAGTATGCCAGTACTGAATCGTAACAGGTTTGCTTTCTTCTTTAGCTGGAGTTTGCTCTGCTGGTTTGTCAGCGTTTACATCTTTACTAGCATCAGACTCATTGGTTGATGATGAACATCCAATTAATGTAGAAAACATAAAAACCATAACAAATAAAACAATTGTAGCCTTTTTAAACAACATAATTTCCCCCTTTGTTTTAACAAAAACGTTTTTGTTTTATTTCAAAAAAACATCTGATCAAAGCTTATCGCATAATATAATCAGTCGTTTTTCGAATAACTAGTTCTGTAGGAAGTGTAATTGGAGAAGGACGATAGTTGATGTCCTCAATACTCTTCATTAGTTGATTAGTAGCCGCTCTTCCCATTGCATATTTTTGTTGACTAATCGTAGTTAGCGGCGGTTCAAAGGTTGAAGCTTCTTTAATATCATCAAAGCCAATAACAGAAATATCTTCTGGTACACGAAGAGCATGCTCTTGTAAAGTTTCAATAACTGCAAATGCCATTAAATCACTAATCGCAAAGAAAGCAGTCACATCTTTATTCCTAGCTAGAATTTTTTTTGTTGCTTCTTTTGCTAGTTCTTCTGAAAAATAAGCCATCTCAATATAGCTGGCATTCAAGTCTATTCCACTTTCACTTAATGCTGCACGATAGCCGTTTAAGCGATCAAAGCTTGTTTTTGCTATTTCATCTCCACCAATAAAGGCGATATTACGATGACCAAGTTCAATTAGATGAAGTACAGCTTTTTTTGCTCCTAAGAAATTGTTTGACTCTACATATGTACATCTTTCTCCCTCTAAAGGAAGGTCAATTGCTACACATGGTATTCCGCTTTCCTGCAGTTCGATTAGCTGGTCATTTTTTTTCTTACCACCTCCTGTAAGAATTAAAAATACACCATCAACCCCTCGCTCTCTGCATAGAGTTGCGTAAGTAGCTCTTTCTTTGTGTTTGTTTGTAAAAATAAGAAGGTCATATCCCGCATCTCCTGCTTCTTCTCTAACCGCTGATATAACATCCATAAAAAAGGGATGGTCAAAGCCAGAATTCATATGATCACCAAAAAATAATCCTATGGTTTGCGTTCTCTTCATTACCAATCCTCTAGCAACTGCGCTTGGGTAGTAATTCAATTCCTTTGCAATTTCTATTATCTTTTCCCTTGTTTTTGGGTTGACGTCTTGATAATTATTAAGTGCACGTGAAACTGTCGATACAGATACACCTGCTTTTTTCGCAATATCATGTATAGATGCCATTTTTTATACACCTAGCTTCTCTATGTATAACGCTTTCATATTTAAATTCAAAAACGTTTTTGTTATTTATAATACTATTCCTTCTTTTTTGATATGTCAATATAATTTTTTTGCTTTTTAAATAAAAAGTCCCTCTATGTTTATGATAGAGGGGCTTTTTTGTTATCAGTTATTTATTCACATGGAACTTTCAAATAGTACTACTTAAAGCTCTATATGAAACCATTTATCGGTGATTATAACTTGATAACGTTCGCTGCTTGAGGGCCGCGTTCTCCTTCAACAACATCAAATTCAACAGACTGACCTTCTTCTAGTGTTTTGAAGCCTTCATCTTGGATTGCAGAAAAATGTACAAATACATCTCCAGCATCGTTACTTTCGATAAAACCATACCCTTTTTCTGCATTAAACCATTTTACTTTTCCTTGCATGCACTACATTCCTTTCGTTTAAAAAATCTTTGAGAATTCCTCTCATAATGAATATACCACTGTAAGTTCCTTACAGTCAAATTGTTTTTCCATCTATTATTATGCTGCATAAAACATATTATGCCTTAATGATGATTTTTTCATACTTTCCTAAGAAAAAGACTCGCTTTATAATACTTTACTCAAAAATGCTTGTGTACGTTCATGCTTTGGCTCTGCAAATAATTTTGAAGGAACGTTTTCTTCAATGATATAGCCTTCGTCCATAAAAATAACCCGATCCCCTACTTCACGAGCAAAGCCCATTTCATGGGTTACTACAACCATTGTCATTCCTTCTTTGGCTAGCTGCTTCATTACATCTAACACCTCTTTAACCATTTCTGGGTCTAGTGCCGAGGTCGGTTCATCAAATAACATAATTTTTGGCTCCATCGCTAATGCTCTTGCTATTGCTACACGTTGTTTTTGCCCTCCAGATAATGAATCAGGATAAGCATTAGCTTTATCTGATAATCCAACCTTTTTCAATAATGCTAACCCTTTTTCTTCCGCCTTGTCTTTTGGCCATTTTCTTACCTTGATTGGAGCCATCGTAATATTCTCCAGTACCGTCTTATGCGGAAAAAGATTAAAATGCTGAAATACCATTCCTACCTCTGTACGCACTTGATTGATATCTGTCTTAGGATTAGTTAAATCATATCCATCAACAAATACATGTCCACCCTGAACATTTTCTAATAGGTTAATACAACGAAGTAGCGTACTTTTGCCTGAGCCAGAGGGACCAATAATACATACCACTTCTTTTTCTGTTACTTGCAGAGAAATACCCTTTAGTACTTCAAGAGCACCAAAGCTTTTCTTAACATTTGTCATTTTAATCATTCCGTGCTAAACCTCCTCTCCAAATAAGCAACCACTTGAGATAAAGCCATCGTTAAAATGAGATATAAAATAGCAACTGTTATATATGGTCCCCAGCGATAAAAAGTACTCTTTGCAGTTATAAACCCTGCATAGGCTAATTCATTTACTGCTATAATAGCTACTAGAGAAGAATCCTTTAATAAGGCTATAAATTCATTTCCTAGTGGAGGAAGCATTCGCTTAAAGGCCTGTGGTAAGATAATGTATTTCATCGATTGATTATGAGTCATTCCTAAAGAACGAGCTGCCTCCATCTGACCTTTATCAATCGATTGAATTCCCCCACGGAAAATTTCTGCAATATATGCTGCTGAATTTAAAGTTAATGCTACAATACCAGAAAAAAACGCACTTGGAGGTATTCTATCAAAAATTCCAAAAATACTTGGTATTACAGCAACATGAATCATCAATATTTGAACAAATAATGGTGTTCCACGGAAAACATCCACATATATTTTTGCTGGCCAATATACCAATTTTCTTTTCGATAATTTGGACAATCCAACAAATAAACCTAGAATAAGTCCAAGGAATACACTAATACTGGTTAAATATAATGTCATAAAGAAACCACGTATAAAAAGTTCCCTATACTCCCAAACTTTAATAAAAGTTGTAAAATCTAACTCCATTGCTCCATTCCAGCCTCTCTTTTTTTCTTTCTCTATAAATTACTTTACTATATTAACAGATTAATACGCTTTTTAAAAGAATTCTGTTGGAGATGGTCTAATTCTAATACATAAGAAGACAAAAATGCGCAGCTTTAGCTACGCATTCAACTATCAGGAAAGATTCTTCACCCATTAAATCATCATTATTTATTATTTAACACTTTTAGATATTCCTGTAATACAGCATTATCTGCCACTACCGCATCCAAACGACCAGCGATTAAATCATCCACAGCTGCCGGAGTATCTTCATAGCCTTTAATTCCCTCATATGTTTTACCAAAAGCCTCTTGGACAGCAATATGTCCAGTGGTTGCAGATTGCACTCCAATCTTTTTCCCTTCAAGATCTGCTAAACTTGCTACAGTTGAATCCTTTGGGACCATAATCAACTGTGTAGCTTCAAAATAAGGATCAGAGAAATCATACAGTTGTTTGCGATCTTCCGTTATTGTAATTGCAGAGATCCCGGCATCGATATTTCCCTTATCGATTCCATCAAATAACGGATCCCAGCCAGCATGAAATAGCTCATATTGAAAGCCTGCTTCTTCAGCAACCGCTGCAAGTATATCAACATCAAAACCAACAATTTGTCCGCCTTCTTGTTTTTCAAATGGCGGATAAGCAGCATCCGTTCCAATTTTGTAAACTTTACCATCACTTGCCTCAGTATTTTTATCTTGCTTATTCTCATCAGACTTACCTTCACCGTTACCAAAATATTTTTGGTATATCTCATCGTATACACCGTTTTCCTTAATTATCTTTAATCCTTCATTAAATTTCTCTAATAATTCAGTATTACCTTTTTTAACCATCATCCCATAATTTTCAACTTCGAAGGACGGGTCTTTAACGAGTTTAAAATCATTTACAGTTTCTTTACTGCCACAACCTGTTAGACCCACGCTCACTAATAATAAGATAAGTGCTAATAATCCAAATGTTAATCCTTTTAATTTCACTTCAAAATGCCCCCTTTTTGTTCTTTAAGATTTTTCATCTCTTTTTAGATAATCCATTAAAACGATAGTATGATTATACATTAATATGAATAATAACACAATCATTATTTTTTTCTTTTTCTTTTAAAACAATTTTTATCAACAATCAATTTTTCTTTTCTACAATATTATCCACAACCTCAATCCGTTATTTATAGTTATTAACAGAGTTACTCACATTATCCACAGTTTATTTGTTAACATTGTTAACAGGAATGACTGTTCTATTAAGCAAATGTTAAGAAAATATTAAGACCTTGTTTTATAAACCTTATAACAATATATTTTAAAAACTATGAATTATGCAAAAATATAAAAAACAGAGGTTCGACCTCTGTATATGTATCTTTAGCTTGAAATATTTATGATTAGTCAATATGTCTCATCAGGCTTTCTTTTACCTTTTCAGACCAAGTAAAGAACTTAGGGAAAAACTCATCTGTTAAGATACGATAAATCTCTTCTAAATCTTCCCTTTCTTGAAGGAAAATCGCTTGCTTTCGTTCTGGTGCTAATTCTTCATAAGAGTTGATAAGGTCGTATGCTTCCTTATCAACATGTTTTATAAGTCCTCGCGCAAGTATATTTGCATCTTGTATCGCATCCAAGGCTTTGATACAATCTTGAACCATCTGTTTATCATCATTTTGTTCAGCTAGATTATTCTTATTAGATATATACTGAATACCTTGTTTGCAAGTTTCTAGCATATCTAAATAATGTTTGATAAAGATGTGTTGATTATCATGCAGCTTCGTATGGTCATAATAATGCTCGTGGTCATGACCATGATTATGATGATGTCCCATTATAACATCCCCTAGTAGAGAGCTATTTACGTTTATCAAAAAACATTCCGTCTGCGGTTGGTTGATACTGATTATACCGTTGATAGACCTTCTTATTGTGCTTTAGCTTGCGCAGATTATCCTGTAATGTTGTAAAAAAATCCTTCATTAAGGCATCCACTTCTTGATTAAGTTGAACAATCTTATGACCTATTACTTTCTCTTCTTCCGTATACCCTCCATTTAGCTGTTGAATCAAGCTTTCTCGTTGATCCAATAGCTTTTCGATATGCGCTATATAAGCTTCACGTTCTTCCTCTGAGGGAGTTTTTTGTAGGTAATTGATCAATTCTTCTGTCTTATCGAGTAGCTGTTGAAGAAGGTTCATTACATTCCCTCTTTCTGCCCATACTTCTTTTTCCTATCTAGCTGAATCACTTGCTTCCATGTATCACGAAATTGAATAACATAAGCTTCTACTTCATTTAGGGCTTCTATATCATTTTTTATATTTGCTTCTACCAAGCGATTTAACATATAATCATACATTTGCATCATTTGATGAGAAATTTCATAATCCATGTTTAAAGTAACCATTAACTCTCGAATAATATTTTGCGCTTTAATCAGATTGGTATTCTTATTCTCAATATGTTGATCGATAATCCCTTGTCTAGCCTGTTTGATAAATTTCAAGCACCCATTATATAGCATTAAGGTTAATTCACCAGGAGAAGCTGTATTCACTGTATTTTGTTGATACGCTTGATAAGGATTATTTACTGACATCTTCTAACACTCCCTATATAAATTACATTTATCCACCAAATTGCTGCATCAGATAAGTTGACTGTTCATTTGATCGTTGAATCGCCTTTTCCATTGCTGAAAATTGTCTCCAATAACGATCCTCAATTCTAATCAAGTATTCTTCCATATTATCAATTCTTCTATCTATATCATGTAAATTACGTCCAAGTGTATATTGAGAATAACTATAATAAGAATTTCCAGCCCTAGCCTCAATAGATTCTATTGTATTATCTATTGTATCTCTCAATCTCCTTGCAATCCCACTTTGTTCTGAAATAAGATTACCATCTGCATCTTTCACTTCGGTGTTAAATAAATTATAGATATTCATCGGATTATCAGCAATTGCCTCTTTCAATTTCGCTTCATTAATAATTAATTTACCTTTTTCACGATAATTACTTGAGGTTGTAATTCCGATTTCTGAAAGCTGATCATAGTTTGTATCTATTCCCTCAACATAGTTATAAAAATCTGTCCGCATTTGATTCAACGCTCTAGTTAAAATAGAATCATTACGTAGCATCCCACTTTTTGCTTTTTCTTCCCATAATTCTATTTCACGTTCCGATAACCCTTCTTTTTGTTCTTCTGTTAGAGGAGTGTAATCCCGGTAACGTTCTTCAGAAACTTTATCGTTGATTTTCCCAATAACTTCATTATATTTCTCTACAAAATCTACAATAGATTCATAGATTGCGTCTGTATCAGTCTCAGAGGTAATAGTTACCAATTCCCCAGCTTCCGTTACACCATCACCGTCATCTGTTACCTGATTCAATGTGTATTCAAACCCGTTAATTTGAAAGGTATTAGTGAATCTTTCTGTATCTAAGCCATTGATTTGAAAAATCGCGTTCTTTCCTTCATTTCCATTTACTCCTGCTGCAATATTATCACTAGCAAATCCTAAGGAACTCGTTAGAAAATCCCCAGTGACAAGAATTTCTGCCTGTGCATCCACATCGCCAGTGTTTTTTGCGGTCATGGACAATCTGCCTGTTTGCTCATCATAAAACGCATTGACTCCAGCGTTTGATGCATTAATACGTTGAATGATACTGTTTAAGCTGTCTGTAGCAGGATCAATGGTAAACTCAATTACATCACCGAGCGTACCATCAGATTGTATCGCTTGTATCGTAAAGGTATTAGAGGTAAAATCATTAGTTAAATTTGCTCGTTCAACATCCAAAGTGCCATCTAGATCAAAATCCGTACTTGCCCTTATATCTCCTGCACTATTCATATAAGCTACTTCTGCCATTTGATCTACACGAATAGTTGTATAAATATTTGAGGTTGAACTTATATTTCGAGCAGAAACTGCGCTTTCATTTGAACTAGTTACTGTTTTTTGTGTAAAGGAGCTTTTTCTATAAATTCCATCAAAAATAGATTGATCAAAGGTGCTAAGTAAACTATTCATTTCCCGATAATCATCACGTTGCCATTCCAACAGTTGTTTCTGTTGATTTAGTTTATCTAGCGACATTTTTTCTACTTTCATCATATCCTGGACAATACTATCAATATCCATACCTGATGCCATTCCGCCAATTCTCATAACCATACAAATTCACCTCCCACTATATTCTATGATCAACGATTAATCCTATGGATTCTAGCATTACTGCGTATATATCTAATAGTTTTTTTGGTGGAATTTCTTTTACTGTTTCATTCGTTTTCGCATCTACAACAGTAACATAGTATTCATGTAGCTTTTCATGCATTTGAAATTTAAGACTTGTTTGCTAAGGCTCCAAAAATTTATTTAATCCATCTATTGTTTTTTGTAATTCTTCTTTCGTTATTGGCTTGTCTTGCTCCCTACTTTCAGACTGTACGCTTTTTTCCTCTTCTTTTACTGGTTGAACCGATTTATCCGGAAAACGTTTTACAGAAGGTGTCACAGGTCGAGAAGGGCCTAATTTTTCAATTTCCATACTTGTTCCTCCTTAAAAACAAACTGTTACTTTATATATCGGTTAATTGGAGTTTATTTTTTAGATTTTTAAAAAAATAGTATGTATGAAATGTATTCAATGAAAGAAGCCTAAATAAATAAAAACACCCTGATTCTATGATATAGAACCAAGGTGTTGTTCGTTAATTAACGAAGTAATTGTAATACTCCTTGAGGTGCTTGGTTTGCTTGAGCCAACATAGCTGTTGAAGCTTGTTGAAGAATGTTTTGCTTTGTAAACTCCATCATTTCCTTCGCCATATCTACATCACGAATACGTGATTCTGCAGCTTGTAGGTTTTCAGAAGCATTATCAAGATTCTTAATAGTATGCTCTAATCTGTTTTGGTTTGCACCTAATGTTGAACGTGTAGTGGATACTGTATTGATTGCTGCATCTACTAATGCAATATCTATATCAAATTGCGCAGATGTCCCATCTGGAGCTATACCATTAATACCTAAGCCAGTAGATGACATCGCAGTAGCTAATGTTAAAGTTAATTGTTGTCCAACATTAGCACCTATTTGGAATGTATTAGTAAATGAACCATCTAGCAATGTTTTTCCATTGAACTCTGTACGACTTGCAATACCATCTAATTCTCCATTTAATTGAGTAATTTCAGCATTTATAGCTGTAAGGTCTTCTGCTTCAAGAGTAGCCCCGTTACCACCTTGAACTACTAATTCACGCATACGTTGAAGAATAGCATGGGATTCATTTAACGCACCTTCAGCCGTTTGAATCAAAGAAATTGCATCTTGAGAATTTCTAGAAGCTTGATTTAAACCTCTGATTTGTCCTCTCATTTTTTCCGAGATGGAAAGACCAGCGGCATCATCGCCAGCTCTGTTAATTCTAAAACCTGAAGATAATTTCTCCATCGATTTAGCTCCACTACCGTTTGCAAGTGATAACTGACGATGCGTATTCATCGCCATAATGTTGTTATTAATTCTCATTTTATATTCCTCCTTGAATTTTTTTCTTCACATCCATGTGAATTTTTTATATAAGGATTCTTACGGCCGCTAGAATCACTTACTCTATTATTATTATCGATAGATAACGAACTTCTTTTCTTGCCGAAAATCAGTGATTATTTGCACATATTCGTCTTTTTTCTTCTATTTACTCTATATTTCTTATAAATTAGTCTATTTATTATTTTTTTGTGGGTAAAATATTTTTTAAGATTTCTAATGAAGGAATTTGTTCCACTGCTTGCATATTTGCTTCTTGAATGGATAAATATACTTCTTTTCTGTAAATTTCAATCTCTTTAGGTGCATTGATTCCTATTTTCACTTGATCCCCATCTATCGCTACAATTGCTATCTCTATATCATTACCAACCATAATAGTCTCATTTTTTTTCCTCGATAAGATTAGCATACTACTTGCCCCCTTCTTCTACTGTTTGAGGGAATAATGGGGTTTTAGTTAGGTATTTGGTATCATGAAGAATCAGTTGTTTTCCTTTTTTCTTGTTCCTATTAATTATAACTGGTGCCTGTAAATTAATCGTTGCTCGATGAAAATCTTCTGGAATCGATAAGATACCATAAATTGCAACATTGGAAACATCTTCAATCTCTAACTCTTCTATGCTTTTTTCATCTAGATCAAAGTTATACTCTTGATAAAAGGCAAAAGGATCAATAAGGATAAAGGCTAAATGAGACGTTTTTACCGATTGAAAAAATACAAAGGGAGTTTCCTCTTGATGAATGAGAATAAATTCTCTCTCCTTTTCAAAACCAGGAATCCCTTTTTTAAAGTGAATTACTTCCTCGTCATTTACTTCTATTTCACCAAAACGAGTTGTCTCTATTTTTTTTAGCATATGTATAATTCCTCCTATAGTAAATAGGGTTGTATATTCAAAGGTCGCTGCTTATGGAATATACAAGCCCCTCGAATTATTAATGTAAAAAGTTAAAAAGCTATAGTTATTTTTACTATAGCATTTCTACCCTGTTCTTATTATATCCTTGTATCTAATTTTGGAACCGTTATTTCAATCCCTTGCTTTTGTCTCATATAAATATCTAGCTTTCCTAGGGTATAATCGATTTGCGGTTTATTTGGCTGCACCTTTATATCAACAGTACCACCTCGCCAGGTAATATCTAGCTTCCCAGGTATAACATCGATATCGACATTATCAACGGAGGGATCTCCTTCAAAATTTAATTCAAACAAATCTACAGAATAATCCCTTGCCATCTCTGGTATTGGATCCTCCTTGATATGAATGGCTGCTAAGCGATCACCCTTTTGCGCAATTTTAGCAATAGTATCCATCACTATCTGATTGGTTGCTCCGTATATCACCTTTGTTAATTCTAAGGAAGGGCGTTTCCCTAAGGCGCTCCAAGCCCTTGTTTGATCTATTTGAATCTGAGGGAATTCATGGTCGATTTCCACCCTTACCTGTTCTTGATGCATGGTAATATCTGCTTTAGGCTGTTGGATTTGCACCTGTGCCCGCTTACTTTCCATTCCTATTTTCCCATAGGTTTGGTGGATGTTAATTTGGGGAATATGTGGCATGGTTTACCCTCCTCCACGCGAGCAGCTTATCACATATGTTATACTCTATCTAAGAAAATCTACTAGCGTCGGTTTAATAATTCGAGCCCCAGTAGACAAGGAAGCCTGATAAATATTTTCTTCTGTTTTCATATTAATCATCAATTCTGCCATATCTGCATCCTCTGTTTTAGATAAAATCGTTTCTAGATTAATACTTTCATTATCTAAACGGTTTTTGATTAAATCTACTCGATTTGCCCTTGCACCAATTTCTGCCCACTTCTCTAAAATAAGATCAATGCGATTATCCAGTTGCCCTAATGTCGTAGCCACCGCATTATTATCATGAGCATTTAATGCATTGCTTAGATCCTTTAATACCTGAAACGCATTAGTAGCATCACCCGCTGCTCCAAATAAATCATTTCCTGAAACATTTACAGAAATAGTTATTCCTGAACCCACCTCTAAAGGAACATCTCCTTGATGTGTACTGATGTTTTCCGCATTACTACTTACATATGGCTTTACATCGGTCATTTGTCCATTAAAGACATATTTACCATTAAATTGACTGTTTCCAATATTAACTATATGCTCATATAACTGATCAATCTCTTCTGCAATGGCTTCCATCGATAGCCCTGTATTGGCTCCATTTGCTCCCTGAACCGCCAATTCCCTTGCACGCTGTAAAACCTCATTTGTCTCATTGATCATCTTATCTGTATGCTCTACCCATGAAATAGAAGCGTCTACATTTCGTTGAAATTGTTCATTAGCAGCAAGTCCACTCCGATATCGCATAGAATAGCTCAAGCCCACTGGATCATCGGAAGGTCGATTAATTTTTCTTCCTGTAGACATCCTATTCTGTAGGGTATCAAGTCTTAATAAATTGCTATTCAAATTACGCATTAATTGTGTATTTAGCATTCCTTGTGTAACTCTCACGTTATCACCCTACCTTCCTACTACTCCCATGCCATTAATCACCTTATCTAATAATTCGTCCATGGTGGTCATCATTCTAGCAGCAGCATTATATGCGTGCTGGAACTTCATCATATTAGTCATTTCCTCATCTAAGGATACACCACTTACGGATTGTCTTCTAGCATCTACCTGTTCGACTAATACCCTTTGATTCTCTGCTTGTCTTATTGCTTCCTGTGTTTTAACCCCTAATCGGCCTACCATTGCTCGAAAGTTACCATCGAAGGTTCCTTCTCCATTTATCTCACCATTCGTTCCTGTTGTATCAAAGGTAATTGTAGCTTCGCGTATTTGAGCTATCCAAAGCGCTAATTGGTTGTTTCCTTTCACCACTTTTTCAACATCACCAGTCACATCATTGTAGATATACGTATTTGTTGAAGCAGCAATATTACGTGCATCTCCTACAATGGTGGGGTTCAATCGTATATTACCACCGATAAAATTATCACTGCCATCCTTCGTTACAAAAAATGCTTCTCCTGCCTGTAAAGGTTCCTGTAAGGTATAGCCTAATTGATGAACACCATTAATCCCTTTTACTTTAACAGTAATGTCACTCGTTACTTCCCGTTGACTACGATCTCCTGTATAGGTCACCTCTGACCCATCAGCAAGGGTAAATGTTGTTCCTTCAGGTAATATCGTTCCTTTGGGAATTGTTAATTCAAATTCCCCTTCTATTAATCCTTTAACCATCTGATTTAATTGATTCTGAAAGGTGGTCACATAGTTATCTCTTGAGACTAATAACCCATGAATCTCACCACTATTAATATCGTCAGGAAGTGCAGTTGGATCTAATAAGGTAGCGATTTGTCCAACAACTAATTCTGTTCCACCTGTCGTCACGGTATAGCCGTTTTCTGTTGGTGTAACAGTTATATTCATTAATTTAGATAACTGATCTGTTACTAAATCACGTCTGTCCCGAAGGTCATTACTCTGATTACCTAAGCGTTCCACGCGAAAAATCTCTTTATTTAATCCTGCGATTTCTTCTATCAATGTATTAGCTTCCGTCACCTTTACATTAATGCTTTCTGTGATGTCGTTTTTTAAGTCGGTTAATTTATACGCAACATCATTAAAGGCATCCGCCATTGCCATGGCATTCTCTAACACAACAGACCGTGCGGTTAAATTATCTGGATTACCTGCTAAGTCCTGCCAAGAATTCCAAAAATTATCCACAACCGTTCGAATACCAGAATCAGAAGGCTCATTAATAATCGTTTCAATTTTTTCTAATGTATCCTGACGGATCGTCCAATCTCCATAGCTTTTGTTTTGATTCCGAAACTGGTCGTCTAAAAAGGATTCTCTCACTCTTTGAATATTAGAAAAATCCACTCCAGTTCCTAATTGTCCTGGCGCAGTACTCCTAGACAGTGCAGGTACTTCCATTGGATTGGAAGCAACAAAATTAACCTTCTGTCTTGAAAATCCTTCTGTATTTGCATTGGCAATATTATGACCAGTTGTTTGCATTCCTGTTTGCTGTGAAAAAAGTCCTCTTTTTACTGTTTCTAACCCGTGAAATGTAGAACGCATAGCTATAGCTCCTTTATGCTCTTTGATCAAAGATACTTTGATTTTGTTTACTTTTTAGTTTGCTTTTTGGATTTGAGTAAGTGATAGAATCTTTATTATCTTCTAATAAAATAGCGTATGAATGATCAATAAAATCCAAGGATTGTTGGACTAGCTGTGTATTAAATTCATTCACTCGTTTCATTTCTTCAACCGTTTTCGATAACTTACCCAATATATCCTTCATTTGCTCTTTTTCTTCTGGAGAGGTCAAAAATGTAATCAAGTCAGTCATAGCTACTTCTTGAAAGGGCAGTCCTTTTTCCTGTACAACGCTTTGAATCACTTTCATCCGTTCTTCCTCTAGTTTGCCTACCCTTTTTACCCAACTAGATTCAAGTTGAATGATTTTTGACAGTTCTTTTAAATTCCCTTCAATCAGAACTTGCTTCTTTTGATTCGCCAATTCAATCATTTCCATATGTGCTTGATAAAGATCATGTAATACATCCATTAACATCTTGATTAATGCCATTTTTATGACCTCCGTCTCTTGTTGTTTAAGAGCTACTCTTTAAACATTGTTTGGAGCATTTTTTCTGCGACCTTATTCGCATCAACTTGATAAGTACCATTGTTCCATTGCTCTTTCAATTTTACTATTTTTTCATTTGGTGTCATTTCAACACCCTTTGTTTGCTGTAAAAGTGCTTTTGCCTCATTAGATATAATGATTTGATCCTTTTTTGCCTCTTTTTGCTTTAATTCCTGTTCTTTTTTTTCTGTTTGACGATATTTATTAATCGCTTGAATTTTGTTAATATCATTAATTTTCATTTTTGTCACCCCTTAATAATTAAGCTTTATTAATCTATGTATAGCCACATGTTTAGTAATTAGCGTTAGTTCTAAACAATATATAAAAGATGTCGATAAATAAGCCTTACTTTTCTTATCGACATCTTTTCATAAAAGATTAATAGCTATTAAATTAAATTATCCTTCGTTATCTTCTTATTACTCTTCTTTTCACATAAATACTGCAAATATCACTTTTTATCTTTTTTATTTCCTAATTGGTAATAGCCACCCTTTTGAACATCCTCTTCAGCTATTTTTTCTTCTAATACCTGTTTAATTCCTTTATTCAATCGTTCCGAGCATTTATTACATAATCTACCTTCGCGTATAAGGGTCCCACATGCCTCACAAGGATAAGCAAGATTTGGATTACCTGCAATAGAAATTCGACCTTCTCTTATAAATTGAGAAATTTGTTTAACAGGAACCTCTGTTTCATCACTTAAATCATATATGTTTACTAGTTTATTTTCACGTAAATATTCAGCACAGCGAGTATATTCCTCTTCAATATCTTGAACACAAGTTGGGCAAATATTCTTCCCTACATTAACAAAGAGTTTACCGCAACGTCTACAATTTGCTAGATTTCCCACGAGTTTTCCTCCTAACATCCTTACTACTTACGAGATTATTATTAGTAATAATAGAAATAAAAACTATATTACTAACAGTTTAATAAATTTTACTTGTTTTGTCATTATTTTTTTAATGAAAAGCACGTGCTAGCGTTAAACTGTATACTTTATTAGCCCCAGCCTTTTTTAATATTCTACTACATTCATTTATGGTGGCACCTGTTGTATATATATCATCAATAATAAGCATATTTTTGTTCGATATGCTAGGTAAACTGGACTCTTTCAC
The DNA here is from genome assembly GCA_016841555.1 of Tepidibacillus decaturensis. Taxonomy (GTDB): domain Bacteria; phylum Bacillota; class Bacilli; order Tepidibacillales; family Tepidibacillaceae; genus JAENYW01. The sequence goes on along the minus strand of JAENYW010000011.1, from coordinate 9,540 downwards.
TTCAAAACTATCCCTGATATGCTGTAAACGTTCTTTTTTATTTTGTTTACTCTGTTTCTCTGTATATTTTACCCTTTCTAGGGTATCATTTATTGGTATTCCAATGTAATAGGATAGCTTTCTAGCTAATTGTTCTGATTGATTAAAGCCTCTTTCTTTTAAACGAATTGAATGAAGTGGAACAAAGGTTAACATATTTATATCCATCTTTTGAAAATATTCTTCATAAGCAATGACTAACATTTGACTAAAGACGTTAGATAAGCTTTCTTTTCCTCTATATTTATAAAGTGCTATTTTTTCTTTCATAAAATCATTATATAATACAGCACTACGATTATATATTTCGGAGTCAATGTGTTCTTTGCAATCCTCACAGATTAATTTTCCCCCGTCCTCTAACTGACTGCTCTCTTGTAATTGCATTGATTGATACATTGGTTTATGACAGTAATAACAGTATGGCGCTACAGAAGGTTCTAATTGCTCCTTACATCCTTGACATATATTAGTAATACGCCTATATTGTTTTTTTTTCACCATATTTGTCCGATAGATTACTTTTTCACATAATAAACAGTTCTGCTCTGGAAATATTAATCTATCTATATAGCTTTTCATAAGGGAGGTGAAATCCATGATAATCATTCCATATTCATAGTGGATTTGTAATATCATACCAATAATCCCTTACTATTTCAATATTTTTAAGAGGTTTTCTTTTTGCAATTCATCTAATCTTCCTTTTACATAGGTTATTTTACCCTTCATTTCTATACTTATAGAATTACAGTATTCACTATGTAAAATTATATACATTGCTTGAAGCTCTTCTTGAAGTACTTCTCTATTAGAGATGTTCGAAATCCTTTTTTTAAATTCATTACTTAAAGACACAAAAGCCACATCCTTTATTTTACACTATTGTTCTTTATATCCGTCATTCCTTTATCATACTAAATAATATAACTATTTTCGACGATTATCGACATTTTTCTTAGAAAATATCAAAAATTGTCGATTTTTAAATTATTATAGCAAATTAAATATGATTTTTAATAGAAAATAGAAAAAATTCGTAAATTCTTAATAAAAATTTCATTATCTACTTTAAAAATAAAAAATACCCTTACCAGTAGCTAGTAAGGGTATTTTTATTCACTCACATTCCTTTATAACAATGCCTCTTTATCATCCAACTCAATATCTCTTTCTAGAATACGCAGGAAAGCTTGTACAACCTCAGGATGGAATTGTGTTCCGGAATGACGAATTAACTCATTTTTCGCTTGTTCCAAGGTTAATCCTTTTCGGTATGCTCGATCAGAAACCATGGCATCAAAAGCATCTGCTACCGTAATGATGCAAATCGGTATAGGTGGTTGTTCCATTCCTGATGGATAACCTTTTCCATCATATCGCTCGTGATGATGATATACATATGGAATAAGTTGGTTAAATATCCCTCCTGCTTTCTCTAGGATTTGTTTCCCATAGACGGGATGTTCTCTCATAATATGCCATTCTTCATCCGTTAATGGTCCCTCTTTTTTCAATATGTTATCTGGAATGGCTATTTTCCCTATATCATGTACCATAGCCGCTGTTTGAATCTCTCTGATTATTTCATCACTGAATCCCAGCTCTTCTGCAATCACTTTTGCATAGTATGTGACATCATTGGAATGACGAGCAGTATAGTCATCCTTAGCATCTACAACGGTAGCCAACAAGGATAATGTTTCCTGATAATGACGCTCTATCTCTTCTTCACGTTTCTTCTGCTCAGTTATATTCATTGCAGTAAGAACATATAATGGGTCCTTCCTATCATTTTGTAAAAAAGTCAAGCTAATATACACAGGGATACGTTTATCCTCTGTTGTCAATAAATGAAATTCACTAAAATGAACCTTGTCATTTTTTAGATTTTTCATTATCCGATGAAAACGCTTCTCATCACCAGTATTTAACACCTGATTTAATGTGTAGTCAGTACCAATATTTTCTAATGAATAACCTGTTAATGAAAAAATCGCTTTATTTACAAAGATAATTTTTTGATTTTTATCAAACACAATCACCATGTCACCAATCGATGACAAAATAGTGGTGTGATAGGTACGCCATAATTTTTCCTTATGATGTAGATAAGCAATGTAGCTAAAGCCTATATTAATAAGAAATATGACAAACAGTCCTGTCATTCCTATAAATCGAGTAATTCTTATCTTGTTTAGAATATGGTTTGCTGAAATATCCATTCCCAATAATGCAATGATTTTTCCCTCACTATTTGTAATAGGAGCATAGGCAGATAACCAATCTCCCCAGCGGTCGGAGGTGATTGTTTCCTCAACCATTGTATCTTCTTTCGTATACATATCAAACATCATCGGTGTCGCTTCATAATAGATATCTCCACAATGGTCTCCCTCTTCCTCTGGCACAGCATCTGGATCTACCCCAAATAAAATCTGGTCTCCTTTCAGATACATGGTGTAGATATATGTAACAGAAGGAATTTGCGTCTTAATATTTTCCAATTTATTTTTTATCTGCTGATATACGATTCCTTTCTCTTCCTCATGTGTTCCCTTTAGCTGTTGATGAACATCTCCGTCAATACTTAGCGCTGCAACACCTACGATGTTTAATATTTCTGCTCTTTGCTGCGCCCAACTTATTTTTCCTAAATAATGAACCAGTCCAAACCCAATGATAGATATAATGAGAAAAGTTTTAATATATCTCTTAAAACGCTGAATCTTAATATGTTTTAATTGTATTTCAATTGGATCTTGAATCTCCACTTGAATAATCTGAAACAAAAAAATACTAGAAATACTAATTACCATGCCCCATTCTAGAGAATGCTTTAACCAATGAATATAGTCTGAAAAATATATTGTATCAACAAGGTGAACGATCATAAACAATAAATAAAGAAAAGACAATAGGAAATAAGAAAATGGTAAAATAAAGCTACTAAAGCTATTTTCTTTGCTCTTATTAAATTCCTTTCTTAGACGAATAAAGGCAATCCCACTGAAGGCACTTCCTAAAACTGCGAAATAATTACGTACTAGTAACAAAGAATCATCGATAAATATCAATAAGATAGAGAGAAGATAGAGAAGAAAAGAATATTTTCTATTTTCAAATAGCATTCTTCTCCCAAATTCAAATAATGAAATATATGCTAAAAAATAAAGAACATGATGAATTTCCCCATATATCGAAACTTGAGGAAAGACGTGGAATAAATTATCACTCCAAATAGATGAACCAATAATCCACATATAGATAATAAAAAATATAAGGTAGTCCACCTTTATCCAACGTTTTCTTTGTTCAGCAAATAAATATAATGAAGTCCCCAGCCCGAAAAATAAAAATCCCAATATAAACAAAAAATAATCCATAAATAAGAAATATATACTTGAAAAGTAACCTGTCATGTCTTCTTCTCATCCCCATACACGGATATATATGATGTTGTTATTCTTTTTTTATCTACAAATTCCTGCATATTTCGACAATTTAATCTATGTAATATTTACTAATTAGTATAAACCCTTTATACTACTGCTTTTTTTCCTTTTTATATTTTTCTGCTAGACGATTCATTCTAACAATATGTTTTTTGGCTTTTACCATATCTTTTGTTAGCCTTTCAGCTAGAAAACACACACTTCCATGAGGGAATTCTACTGTTCTTCCAACTCTACCTGTTATTTGCACAAGCGTTGCTTCATCAAATATCCTTGCATCAGCTCCTAATACCAATACATGAACATTTTCTATGGTTACTCCTCGCTCCATAATCGTCGTTGTCATAAGAAATTGAATCTCTTTATTACGAAATCTTTCTATTTTCCTATCCCGATTAGGGTCATTGGCATAGATTCCTTCAACGCTATCACCAGAAAACCATTTTCCCCATTGCTTTACCCAAGGAAAAATTTCCTTTATGCTAGACACAAATATAAAGGCTTGTGATTCCTTATTTCTCACCTTACTTGCAAATTGGTCAATGAAAAAAAACGGGGTAGCTTGGTTTAATAGCTTTGCTTTTTTGGGCATTATTTTTATTCGAGGAACAGGAATTGGATTTCCATGATATCTTATTGGTAACACAGCTGAATCAATTTCTCGACGTTTCACACGATGCATCCATTCCTTTGAAGGAGTCGCTGTCATATAGATCATTTTCCCATCATCTTTTAATGCTCGGTTAACAGCATGCTGTAGCAGCCTATTATTGTGATAAGGATAAGCATCCATTTCATCAATGATGACTAAATCAAAAAAATGATAAAACCTCATCACTTGATGGGTTGTAGCTAAATAAATAGCACCCGTTTCCCACTTTTCTTCACTGCCACCATATAAGCTAACAATAGGAACGTTAATAAACGCTTTCTTAAATCTTGGAGTAAGCTCCTTAATAACATCCTTTCTTGGTGAAGCAAGTAAAATACGATACCCTAACTCCAATGAATGGAAAATGGTTGGAAATATCATTTCCGTCTTACCCGCTCCTGTTACTGCCCAAATCAATAGTTTTTGTTTGTTTTTATCTGTAATAAAGCGTTTAGCAGCTTGAGCGATATCTTGTTGAAAGGGTGTTAAATGATAAGAAGTCCTAATGAGGGGTGAGTTAGATATGCCCTGTGTAGATTGCTGATTAGGGATAACATGCAGTAAAGGAGTACAGGTTTTACTTCTTCCCATTTCAATACAGGCTTCGCATGTTGCACAGCTTTCTCCGCAAATGGAGCAATCCTGAATAACTACTCTATCCGTAGAGCCACAGCGATGACAAACAAGGGAATCTTGAGGATAGGTAACTCCAGAGGTAATCTGAATCTCTTGGAGAAGATATCCCGTTTGAATAATAGAAGATACCATTTCCTTTGAGAGGATTCGTCTATCGTGTTGCTGCTCCATATAGTTCAGTATTTCATCTAACAATAATAGCTTCCCTTGAAAAGGGCGAAAAAAACTTTTTTTCCATTCTTCATATAGGAGATAATAAGAGGAAAAATCAGCAATCGTTTTTCTAACCGTGTATGTTGGTGGAATAGCCACTTGTTTTTGACATGCATCCATCGTTCGTTTTTTTTCTAAACATTGAATATAAGCTACAGCATGTCCAACTGAAGCGCTTGGAGAGACGATAATTATTTGTTCCACATTTTTTTCATACCAAAAAGCTAGATCCACCTTTACATTAGCAGAGAGCATCCACTTTATTTTCTTATTTATTTCGATACCATACACCTGAAACTTCATCTCTTCATCATTTCCCATATCTAATATACTATCTATTTAATGGAAAGCCTTTTCATCTAGTATAGATTTTCTTACATAATATTTATATTTCTTGATTAACAAACCAACAATTTGTGCAATAAAAAGAAGGATTATCGTCATAAAGATAACTAGAAACCTTTTTTCTTGATGAGGATCTTGAAGAAGAAGCAACCAAATGATTCCATCACTTAATAGCTCAACACCAGTACTACCTTTTCGGGGAAAATTAATTTCAATATAGACAACTGCAATACAAACAAAACAGGAAAAAATCTACTGTGATAGGTACCATCTAAGAAAATAGTTAATGTTACTAGTAATACGAAGCTATAATAATTTTTTGGTGATTGATGCATAATAGGTTCCTTTTTCATTCGCTCATTCATATAGAAGAGAATAGAGAGCGAAATAATAAGATCTACACCCATTAATAAGTTTTCCCACATTGATAAGTGAACCATGTTAAACACCATAGCTAAACCATACAATCCTATTAACATGATATTAATCGTTTAAATCTTTTTAATATGACTACACATTTCATTCATCTCCCAGTATTTTATCCATTACCCTATTCACCAGGATCTCGATACTTGGTTTAGTGAAAACATAAGAAAAACCAATACATTCGGAAGCATGGCGATCTTCTAAGGAAGACCCATGACTTTGAGCCCCACCAACACAGAAGGTTTACCTATATCATCGATTGGTTGGATTTGAGTCATGTAATAGTTTTTCCTCACGCCTTATACCATACAAATCCTATTGTACCAGGGCCTGTATGTGAACCGATTACAGGTCCAAAATCAGATATAGTTACCTCTACATTATTATAGGATTCTTCTATTTGCTTTTTAATAGTTACTGCTTCTTCTATAACATTTGCCTGTACAACAGATAGTTTAAACTGTCCTCCTTTTTTAACATCTTCCTCTAATAGCTGAAAAATACGATCTACCGCTTTTTTCTTGGTACGAATTTTCTCAAATGGTTCTAATTTTTTATCTTTAAAATAAATGATTGGCTTAATTTTTAGCATACTACCCACAAGAAATTGAGCAGCATTTAGCCTTCCCCCACGATGTAAATGGGATAAATCATCCACAACAAAATAGCCCTTCATTTGTTTTACTATAGCTTGTATTTTATCCTTAATTTCTGCTAAGGTATTTCCCTTTTGCACCATTTCTGCTGCTTCTATCACCATAAATCCTAAAGAGTAGCAAGCAATCTCGGAATCTATTACTTCAATCGTTATTCCTTCTACCATATTTGTTGCAGATAAGGCAGTTTGATAGGTTCCGCTAATACCACTAGATAGATGGATAGCAATAGCCTCATCATACTTATTAACTAGATCTTCAAAAAGCTGAATAAAATCACCAATTGCTGGCTGTGAAGTAGTAGGTAGCTCGTTTGTTTTACCCAAGTATTCATAAAATTCCTTCGATGTCATATCAACTCCTTCTTTATAAGAGTTAAAGCTAAAATTGACACTCAAAGGTACCACGTGTATATGATATTTTTCAATGACTTCTTTCGGTAAATATGCTGTACTATCTGTAATAACTGCAATTTTTTTCACCATTCACCGCTCCTAACCTTATTCATCAATGGTAATATATGTCCCTGTTTAATTAAATCTCTTTGTATACAGCTACTCGATTTCGTCCTGTCTGCTTTGAACCAACATACATTGCTCTATCCGCATTTCTAACAAGTTCTTTATCTGAATTCGCCATATCTGGGAAGGATGCAACCCCAATACTTACGGTTACTTGTATCGTTGTTTCACCTTCTCCATTCAAGGTATCTTTAACAATCGTTTTCATCTGTTCCACGGATTCACGAATCCGATTTGCTATCACCGTAGCCCGTTCATAACCAGTATCAGGAATGATAACAACAAATTCCTCTCCACCGTATCTTGCAATCACATCTTCTTTTCGCGTGTGTTCCTTTAATACATTTGCCAAATTTTTTAATACTTTATTACCTGCTAAATGACCATATTGATCATTTACTTTTTTAAAATAATCCAAATCTAACATAAGTAAGCTGACTGTTTCTTTCTTCATTTCAGCCTCAGCTATCATTGTATGAAGAATTTCTTCGAAGGCTCGGAAATTATATATCCCTGTTAATTCATCAATTAAATTTTTCGCTTCTGTTTTTTGATAAATTTTTGCATTTTGAATTGCAATAGCTGCCTGACTGCCAAGAATATTAGCAATGGTCATATCTTTTTTGGAATAGTAATATGAATCGGAGCTCCCTAATGTGATAACGCCCAGCGTTTGATTATTCCAAAGCATAGGAACGGACAATAAAGATTTATTATTCTTCATACAATCTAGTTCATTTTCTAATTCGTATATTTCTGCATCACTTCCTATCATCTGAGCCTTTCTATATAAAGCAACCCTCCCAGATAAACCTTCTCCTAACTCCAATTGATAATCTACATCTGGTTTGTTAACTTGTCCATTAACCTGTCCTATTGAAGTCAATTTTAATCTATCTTCATCCATCAAGAAAATATAACTGTAATCAAAGGTTAATAATTCTTTTATTGATTGCTGTAATGCACTTATTGTTTTATCTAAGTTCAACTCAGAAGTAAAGGAAGCAGACAGATTATTTAAGGCTGTAAGCTGTTGGTGGGAATGTACCAATTCACTATATAATTTAAATAACTGTGTCACAATAATGATTAATAAGGAAACAAATAACATCCCTATTACCCCATAGGTAATTTTTACTAAATACATAATAAGGCCTAAAGGAAGCGTAAATAAGAAGGTAGCAGCATCCCAAAAAAGATCTTCAGAAAAAAACGGTATTTTTCTCTTTTCTAATACCCATAGATAAAAATATAAGATAAGATGATTACTAATAAAGAAGCTAAGTGTATAGAATCCGATTGGAATCAATTGTTCTCTCACCATGGAAACAGTAAAACCAATCGTGCCACCAGCTAATAAAAAGCTAAAGCCAGCAGTAAGGGAAACCCAAATAAACATCATCTGAGTTAATACAAGTCTATACATATTACGTCTACGAATCGATATTAGCATCCCAACTAACATTGTTATTTGAATAAGCCAAGCTTCCACGGCAATCCCATATTCTAAAAATACAGTTAATGAAATAGCCAATGTAAACATTACATAGATATCACCAATTTTTAAAGGGGAACTATGTATGATGATTAATAACAAAAGATAGATTAAAATTATGCTATAATCTGCTGATGTTAATGGAATCCACATATGATAGGAAACATACATCAAAGTACCTATAGAAACCAATATATAGTAGATAAAGCTTATTTTTCTATATAGATCAGTCATTATAATCACTCATTACATATGGTATTTTGTTCCTATTAGTCTCAATTATATGACAATTTTGAATTTATTTCATTACTTTCTTTATTATTTCCCCAATTTTTATTTGATGGCTCGCAATTGCTCCTGGTGCCAGTTCTAACACATCCGTTGCAGTTCCTATATACTTTCCTATTCGCCATGGTTTCATTTTTTCCTTCATAGCGACAATTTTATATTGATCTTTTTCTGTTTTTTTTAAGAAAAGGACATCGATTGGAAATAACATCCAGAATGTGTGTATTTGTTTTGTCTTTGTTAATAAAAGCCCTTCCCCCTGTTCTAATCTTTTACGCAGCATTAATCCTTTAAAACGAGAAAAAAAAGAGCTGGCAACATGTATATTCGCGCCAACAATCCGTTCATCATTTAACTTCTTTATTATCACTTTATCATTCTCCTCCTTATTACTCAAAAAGAGTAGTCATCATATTAATGACAGCAGGTCCTAATATTATAATAAAGATAGCAGGAAATATAAATAAAATTAAAGGAAAAAGAATTTTAATTGGTGCTTTCATTGCCTTCTCCTCCGCTTTTTGCTTTCTTTTTTGTCTAATGTCTTCTGATTGAACTCGTAAAACAGTTCCAATCCTAATTCCTAGTTGATCCGCTTGAATAATCGACCCTATAAATTGAAGCATATCGTCAGAGCCAGTTCTTCCTCCTAAGTCTCTTAGTGCTTCTTTTCTACTTTTTCCCATTTTCATTTCCTGAAGCGTTTTTTGAAATTCTTGAGATAATGCTCCCGTCGTTTTTTCCACGACCTTCGATAATGCTGAATCAAAGCCAAGACCAGCTTCCACACTAACGGTTAGTATATCCAATACAT